>JAGWQR010000025.1 GCA_028869975.1 Alphaproteobacteria bacterium
CGTCGCGGGTTTGCGCCGCGAGGGTGTGACGCACCTGGCGTTCGAAGCATCATCGCATGGGTTGCACCAGTATCGCGCGGAGGGGCTGCCTGTGCGTGCGGGGGCGTTCACCAACCTTAGCCGCGATCATCTGGACTATCATGGTGATATGCCGAGCTATCTGACCGCCAAGCTGAGGCTGTTTTCTGAAGTGGTGGCGGATGATGGTGCGGCAGTGGTCTGGCTCAATGGCGATTGCGAACATCCCGACCGGGTGGTTGATCTGGCGCGCGCGCGCGGCCTCACATTATTCACGGTCGGGCCGTGCGGGCAATGCCTCAAGTTGCTCTCGCGCACGACAACACCGCTGGGGCAGGTGCTGCATATTGATTACAAGGGCGAACAGCGCACAGTGAATCTGCCGCTGATTGGCGCCTATCAAGCGGCAAATGCGCTGATGGCGGCGGCGCTGGTGATTATGACCGGTGACGATCCGCAGACCACGTTTGATAATCTGGCGCGGGTGCAGCCGGTGCGCGGGCGGCTGGAACGGGCAGTGGTGCTGCCCAATGGCGCGTCCGCCTATGTCGATTATGCGCACACGCCCGATGCGCTCGTGGCGGCGCTCGATGCCTTACGCCCGCACACCAAGGGCAGGCTCATCCTGGTGTTCGGCGCGGGCGGCGATCGTGATGCAGGCAAGCGGCCCTATATGGGTGAAGTGGCGCGCAAATGGGCGGACATCGTGATCGTGACCGACGATAACCCGCGCAGCGAGGATCCGGCCGCAATCCGCAAGGCCATTTTGCATAAGGTGCCGGGGGCAAGCGAGATTGGCGATCGGCGCGCGGCGATTGCGCAGGCGCTCAAATCGGCCAAGGCCGGGGATATCGTGCTGGTGGCAGGCAAGGGGCACGAGACCGGGCAGATCATTGGCAGCATCGTGCGCCCCTTCGATGATGCGGCGGTGCTGCGCGAGGTGGCGGCATGAGCGGGCTGTGGTCATCCGATGAAATTGCTGATGCCACGGCCGGCACAGCTTCAGCGGATTTTGCCGTGAATGGGGTCGCGTTCGATTCGCGCGAGGTGGGGCAGGACGATCTCTTCATCGCGCTGAAGGGTGAAACCACCGACGGGCACCGCTTTGTCGATCAGGCGTTCGCGCAAGGGGCTGCGGGCGCGATCGTGGAGCAAGCGAGCGCACACCCGCATGTGCTGGTTGGCGATACCACCGATGCGCTGCTCCGGCTTGGCGTGGTGGCGCGGCGGCGCACGGCGGCAAAGATCATCGGCGTCACCGGCTCTGTCGGCAAGACGGGCACCAAGGAAGCACTCACGGCGGCGCTGCGGCGCGGCACGACTGCACCCGTCCATTGCTCGGTCAAATCCTATAACAACCATACCGGCGTGCCGCTCTCGCTTGCCCGGATGCCGCGCGATGCGGCAATCGGTGTGTTCGAGATGGGGATGAACCATGCCGGCGAACTTGCCGCGCTCACGCAAATGGTGCGCCCGCATGTCGCGCTCATCACCTGGGTTGCGCCCGCGCATATTGGTTATTTTAATGACGAGGCGGAGATCGCCCGCGCCAAGGCCGAGATATTTGAGGGGCTGGTCGAGGGCGGCACCGCAATCATCCCGCGCGATAATGTCCATTTTGATCTGCTGCGCGCCGAGGCAGAGAAATACGCCGCAAAGATTATCGGCTTCGGGCGGCACCCAGAGGCCGATGTCCGCGCGCTTGATGAAATCGGTGTCGCCGCCGGAACGCAGGTGCTGGCGCAGGTGGGCGCGCGCGAGCTGCATTTCACGCTGAGCCAGCCGGGTGCGCATTGGGTGTCGAATGCGCTGGCCGTGCTCGCGGCGGTTGATGCAGTGGGCGGCGATCTGGCTGCCGCAGGGCTGGCCTTGGCTGACATGGCGGGCCTGGCCGGGCGCGGCGAACGCCACCGCATCCGGATCGAGGGCGGGTTCATCACGCTGATCGACGAAAGCTACAACGCCAACCCAACCTCAATGGCGGCGACGCTCAAAATGCTCGGCGAGGAGCCGGCGCGGCGCAAGGTGGCCATTTTGGGCGAAATGCGCGAACTGGGTGCGCATAGCGATGCGCTCCATGCCGGGCTGGCCGACCATATCACCGGCAATGGCGTTGAGCGGGTGCTGCTGGTGGGTGATGCGATGGCGCCACTCGCCAGCGCGCTTGAGGCCAAAGATATTGAGAGACAGATTCAAATCGCGCATGTGGCGGACGCCGAATCAGCACTTCACTTGGTGCGCAGCATGGCCAGTCCCGGTAGCGCCGTGCTCGTCAAAGGGTCAAACGCGCTTGGCCTGTCGCGCCTTGTCAGCGCCTTGAAGGGTAGTCCGTCCTGATGTTGTATCTGATTGCATCCCGGTTTCACTTCGACAGTGTGTTCAACCTGTTTCGTTATGAATCTTTCCGTTCGGGCGGGGCAGTGGCGACCGCGCTGCTGATCGGACTGCTGATCGGCCCGCACGCGATCGACTGGCTGCGCATCAAGCAGGGCAAGGGCCAGCCGATCCGTGATGATGGCCCGCAATCGCATCTCGCCAAGCGTGGCACCCCGACGATGGGCGGGCTGATGATCCTGATTGCGGTCTGCCTGTCGATGTTGATATGGATGCGGCTTGATAACCCCTATGTCTGGGCGTGCCTGCTGGTGACGTTGGGCTTTGCGATGATCGGCTTTCTTGATGATTATGACAAGGTCAGGAAGGCGAGTCATCAGGGTATTTCGGGCCGAATTCGCCTGCTGGGCGAGTTTATCATAGCCGGTATCGCGACCTGGATCATCGTCAAGGCCACCAACAGCTATGAGCATAGCGGCACGCTGCTGCACTTTCCCTTCGTACGCAATACACTTGACATCGGCTGGTTCTATATTCCGTTCGGCGCGTTTGTGATTGTCGCGTTCGGCAATGCGGTCAACCTGACCGACGGGCTCGATGGCCTCGCCACCATGCCGGTGGTTATCGCCAATGTCGCATTCATGATTATCGTCTATCTGGTCGGCAACCTCAAATTCGCGACCTATCTCGGCATTCCGCACGTGCCCGAGGCGGGCGAGCTGGCCATTCTGTGCGGCGCGATTGTGGGGGCGGGGTTGGCGTTCCTGTGGTTCAATGCGCCGCCGGCGGCGATCTTCATGGGGGATACCGGCTCACTGGCGCTGGGCGGCGCGATCGGCACGATGGCGGTCGCAGCGCGGCATGAATTTGTGCTTGGCATTATCGGCGGGCTGTTTGTGCTGGAGGCGATGAGCGTCATCATCCAGGTATTTTTCTACAAGCGCACCGGCAAGCGCGTGTTCAAAATGGCGCCGATCCACCATCATTTCGAGCAGCTTGGCTGGGCTGAGGCAACGGTGGTGATCCGGTTCTGGATCATCGCACTGGTGCTGGCGCTCGCTGGCCTCTCGACGCTGAAACTGCGATGATAACCTGTACTGCCTGGCGCGGAAAACGCTACGCGGTGCTCGGGCTGGCGCGTTCGGGGCTGGCGACGGTCGCGGCGCTGCTGGCGTCCGGTGCGCAGGTCGTGGTGTGGGACACTAAGGAGGAAGCGCGCGCGGCACGTCCGAGGGGTGCAAAGCTCGCCGACCCGCTCAGTCTTGATCTTCGGGGGTTTGACGCCGTGATCGTCTCACCCGGTATCCCGCTCAACCGCCACCCGATTGCGGAACATGCGCGGGCGGCGAACGTCCCTATCATCGGCGACATCGAGCTGTTCGCGCAGGCTCGTGCCGAACTCCCGCCGCACAAGGTGGTCGGCATCACCGGCACCAACGGCAAATCAACGACGACCGCGCTGATCCACCATATCCTGCAAACGGCTGGGGTTCCCTCGCTGATGGGGGGGAATATTGGTCTGCCGATTCTGGGCCGCGATCCGTTGCCCGAAGGTGGTGTCTATGTGCTGGAGCTTTCGAGCTACCAGATCGACCTGACCTATACGCTCGATTGCGATGTCGCAGTGCTGCTGA
>JAGWQR010000228.1 GCA_028869975.1 Alphaproteobacteria bacterium
ATCAGCGCGCCAAGCGCGCGCGGAGTGAGTGCATCGAGAAGAATGGTGGTTGACGGGCGATCACCGGGATAATTGCGCGCGCCATCTGCCGCGTGCCGCCCAGTCATTAGTGCTGCGCTTTGCGCAAAACAGTTCTGGAGCAGTGCGATATGATGCCCCTCATCAAGATCATGGCCAGGTTCGGAGACGGCAACGAATTCGACCGGAACCAGATGCGTGCCCTGGTGCAGTAGCTGGAACACGGCGTGCTGGCCATCGGTGCCGACCCCACCCCAGGTGATTGGTGCCGTTGGCCCGCTCACCGGTGCGCCCGTTGCGGTCACCGATTTTCCGTTCGATTCCATCTCAAGCTGCTGGAGATAAGCGGGGAGCAGACGCAGCCGCTCGTCATAGGCGAAAACCGCGCGGGTTTCAGCGGCGCGTACCTGCGTATAATAAAGATCGGTGAAGGAGGCGAGGGCAGGGGCGTTAGCCTTGAGCGGCGTAAGGCGAAAGTGGCGATCCATCTCCGCCGCCCCTTCAAGCAATTCTTCGAACGCGCCCCAACCGAGTGTGGCGGCTGCAGGAAAGCCAATACTGCTCCACAGTGAATAGCGCCCGCCGACCGACTCGGCAAACGGCAGCACGCGACTTTCATCAATTCCCCATTCAACGGCCTTGCCGGGCGCAGCGGTCAGCGCCACCGCGCGCGCGTGCGGATCGGCGACGCCTGCTTCCTCCATCCACTCGATCACGCTTGCGGCGTTGCGCATCGTTTCGGAAGTGGTGAAGGTTTTCGAGGCGATAGCGAGCAGGGTGGTATGCGGATCGCAGGCTTTGAACGCTTCGGCAAGCGCAGCACCATCGATGTTCGAGACAATGTGCGTATTATAATGCGGATCGTCGCGGCCCAGCGCATCGATCATCAGGTTGGGGCCAAGCGCCGAACCACCGATACCGACATGGATGATATGTTTGATCGTACCGAACCCGCCCGCATCGAGCACCTCGATTAACATACGCATCCGTTTGTGCAACGCTTTGGCATGGGCAACTGATTCGGCCGCACCCTCGCCACGCTCGGCGGTGTGTTCGGCGGCGCGGTTTTCGGTCGGATTGACGATTGCTCCGGCGAACAGCGCGTCGCGGGCAGCTGCAAGACCTTGAGATTCTGCCAGCTTAGCCAGCACCTTCAGGGTTTCCGGAGTCAGATGCGTTTTGGAAAAATCAAAATACAGCCCAGCAACTTCCAATGTAAAACACCCGAGTCTGTCTGCGCATGTAGCAATCAGTTCTGCCAACGGCGTGCGTGGTAGGGAAGCGAGTTCTGTCCAAGAATTGCTGGCCGAGGCGTTCATTTTCAAGTCCTTAACTTTTAGGTGGGGCTTGACGCTCTGCGGTTCGCGCCGCAGACGCAGGACATGCCCGACACAAATATTCTTGATGTGCACGCGCCCGATACACAGTTCAATGCAGTGATGGAACCCGCAACTGCACGGCCTGTGTCCGAAATGGGAGATATCGGCTGGTTTGTTATCAAGGTTGCACTGGTCGTGACGCTCATTCGCAGCTTCATCATTGCGCCATACAACATTCCTTCGGAATCGATGATGCCGACACTGCTTGTTGGCGATTATCTGTTGGTGACCAAATATGATTATGGCTGGTCGCGCTACAGCCTGCCGTTCGGGGTGCCGCTGATGAGCGGGCGGATCATGCAACGTTTACCCGCACGCGGTGATGTTGTGGTTTTTGCGGTCCCTGAGGAGGGAGGGAGGGCGGTTATCAAGCGCGTTATCGGATTGCCGGGTGATCGGGTGCAGATGGTGGCGGGGCGGCTGTTGCTTAACGGATCAGAAATTCCTAAAATCCCCACTGATCCTCTCATTACCGAACCAACACCTGGGCAGCCCTGTACGGCCAGCAGTATACCGCTCAGTGCAAGTCAATGTGCCTTTCCGCGTTTTAGCGAGACCTTGCCCGGCGACGTGCGCTATGATGTGCTTGATACTGGCACGACGCCTCAAGATAATACACCGATTTACACGGTGCCGCCCGCTGAGCTGTTCGTGATGGGTGACAATCGTGACAATAGTGGAGACAGCCGGTTTGCGACCTCGATAGGTGGCGTTGGCATGGTGCCACTTGAAAATGTGATCGGGCGTGCGCGACGGCTGTTTTTTTCTTGGGACAACACGGCGGATTGGATTCATAAAATCCGTTATGAGCGCATCGGGAACGGGCTGTGAGCCGGCTCGCAGAATGGATTGAGACGGCGCTGGGTGCGGTCCCCAGCGATGTGACGCTGTATGAGCGCGCGCTCACCCACGGCTCAACCGGTAGTCCGGATTATCAGCGGCTTGAATTTTTGGGAGATCGTGTGCTCGGACTGGTTATCGCGGAATGGCTGTACGAACTTTACCCAGACGACAAGGAAGGCAGACTTTCAGCGCGGCTCAACGCGCTCGTCAATGGCGCGACCTGCGCGCAAGTGGCGCGTGCGCTGTGTGTTGCGCAACATCTACGGCTCGGCAAGCAGGCGCGTGACGATGGAGCTTCAGACAGCGACAATGTGCTCGGTGATGTTACCGAGGCACTGATTGGTGTATTACTGCTCGATCAGGGAATGGAAGTCGCGCGGTCTTTCATTCGGGAACGTTGGGCTGAACTGGTCGCCGGTGTGACAAAT
>JAGWQR010000229.1 GCA_028869975.1 Alphaproteobacteria bacterium
TGTTGTTGAGGATTTCATCGACCACGATTGCAACCGTATTGGACGGAACCGTGACCGATTTGCCGGTGCTATCGGTATACGTCGCGGTTGCGGTGTTGTTGATTGTGGTTCCCGCAAGCGTGCCGGCCGCATGAACGGGCACCGACGTGAGCGCCAGCCCTCCTGCGACACTTAACGCAAAAAATAGCGCTTTGCGGCCCGATTTCACTATATTTCCAACCGTTAGATGCACGACATGCTCCGCAGAAAATAATTGCGGGGAAGTTATGCATCCGAAATGGAAAAGATTTGGTTAAGAAGCCCGATACATACGCGGGCCAGGCGGGCTTTGGTTCATTTCACGATAACCAGAATTACGCGCCGGTTTGTGCGCATCAGCACGACGCTCGACGGCATACACGACTCACGGCGTTGTAAATCATGGTAAAATGCAATCCTTTGCAGATCCATCTGGATCGGCGTATCAAGTGGGCAAAACCCCATACCAAGCGCGCATACCAGCCGATCAGGCTGTTCTTGACTCGTCCGCGAATGCCGCCTAACAGGCGCGCCTTGACCATATGCGGGTGTAGCTCAGTTGGTTAGAGCGCCGGCCTGTCACGCCGGAGGTCGCGGGTTCGAGCCCCGTCACTCGCGCCATGGATTCTGAACGGCCTTAGGCGGTCTGCGGGCTGCCCTGCCCCTGTTTTTCTTGCCTTTGCCACGCTGCGCGCCTATACACTCTCCATGTCTGACACTGATAAAATAGTCGCCGCCCCTTCCCCCGCAAATATACCGAATACTGCCGAATATGGAGCGGAATCGATCAAGGTTCTCAAGGGCCTGGATGCTGTCCGCAAGCGCCCGGGCATGTATATCGGCGACACTGATGACGGTTCGGGCCTGCACCATATGGTATTCGAGGTGTCGGACAATGCGATCGACGAGGCGCTCGCCGGGCATTGCGACCGGATATTGATCCAGCTCAACGCTGATGGTTCGGTGACGGTCGAGGATAATGGCCGTGGCATCCCGACCGGGATCCACCCTGAAGAGGGCGTATCGGCGGCGGAAGTGATTATGACCCAGCTTCATGCCGGTGGCAAGTTCGAGAACACCTCTGACGACAATGCCTACAAGGTTTCGGGCGGGCTGCACGGGGTCGGCGTTTCCGTCGTCAATGCACTCTCAATCAGGCTTGATCTCACCATCTGGCGCGAGGCGCAAGAGCATTATATGCAGTTTGTGCATGGCGATGCGGTGGCACCCTTGAAGCTGGTAGGGCCCGCACCTTTTGGCACCGATGGCAAACCCAAAAAGGGTACACAAGTCACGTTTTTACCCTCTCCTGACACATTCAAAATCACCGAGTTTGACTTCGAAAAGCTCGAACATCGCTACCGCGAGCTGGCTTTCCTCAATTCCGGCGTGCGGATTTTCCTCGCCGATGCGCGCCATGCAGAGCGCGTCGAGCATGAACTATTCTATGAAGGCGGGATTGCCGCGTTCGTCAAATATCTCGATCGCAACAAAGTATCTCTTTTCCCCGATCCGATTGCGGTGTCGGGTCAGCGCGACGGCATTGGCATCGATGTCGCGCTAGAGTGGAATGACAGCTATTACGAAAATGTCCTTTGCTTCACCAACAATATCCCGCAGCGCGACGGCGGCACGCACCTCGCCGCATTTCGCTCGGCATTGACCCGCACGCTCAACAATTACGCTGAAAAGTCGGGGCTGATGAAGCGCGAAAAGGTCCAATTAACCGGTGAGGATATGCGCGAAGGGTTGAGCGCAATCGTTTCGGTTAAATTGCCCGACCCAAAATTCTCCAGCCAGACCAAGGACAAATTGGTGTCCTCGGAAGTTCGCCAGCCGCTTGAGAGTTTGATGGCCGACAAGATGGCCGAATGGCTCGAGGAAAACCCCGCCCACGCCAAAACGATCATCCAGAAAATCATCGATGCGGCAGCGGCGCGCGAAGCCGCACGCAAAGCGCGTGAGGCGAGCCGCAAATCAGTGCTCGGCGTGGCGTCGTTGCCCGGCAAGCTCGCCGATTGTCAGGAAAAAGACCCGGAAAAGTGCGAATTATTCCTGGTGGAAGGGGACTCGGCAGGCGGCTCGGCCAAGCAGGGACGCGATCGCAACATTCAAGCCATTTTGCCGCTCAAAGGTAAAATCCTCAATGTTGAGCGCGCGCGGTTCGACAGGATGTTGTCGTCGAAGGAAATCGGTACGATGATCCAGGCGCTCGGCACCGGGATCGGGCGCGACGATTTCAACGCCGAGAAACTGCGCTACCACAAGATCATCATCATGACCGACGCCGATGTCGATGGCGCGCATATCCGCACGCTGTTGCTCACCTTCTTCTACCGGCAGATGCGGCCGCTGATCGATGGCGGCCATCTCTACATTGCCCAGCCGCCGCTGTACAAAGTCGCTAAAGGAAAATCTGAAGTTTATGTCAAGGATGAAGGTAAACTCGAAGATTACCTCATCAATGCGGGCGTGGATGCCAGCACGCTGGAGACAGGATCAGGCACACGTTCGGGCGCTGATCTTAAAGCATTGGTTGAACATGCGCGCCGTATGCGCGCACTGATGCACTATGTCCCGCGCCGTTATGATCCCGCTTTGATCGAGGCCCTTGCGCTCAATGGCGCGTTCGAGCCGGCACTGACGCCCGAACAGCGCGCGGATGCGGCCTATCGAGTGGCGCAATGGCTGAACCGCGCAGACGCGGAAGCGCGCTGGGAAGGCGGCGTTGCGGCAGAAGGCGGTTATCTTTTCACACGCGCATGGCGCGGCGTGACCGATCATCACATCATCGATGCGCCGATGGCCGAGTCGCAGGAGGCACGCAAACTGCATTATCTGGTTGTGCCCGAGGCAGAGAATTATGCGCAGGGATCGCTGCTGGTGACGCTTGGCAAAGCTCAGCCCATGGTTGAGCAGGAAGATAGTCAGGATGTTAATCTGATTAGTAACAATTTGTCTCAATCTATTGTCAACGCAGGAAAAAATATAAAAATTTGGCGCCCTTCAGAATTGCTCGAAGCGGTGCTGGGAATAGGCCGCAAGGGGCTCAATATCCAGCGTTACAAAGGGCTGGGTGAAATGAACGCCGAGCAGCTCTGGGAAACCACACTCGACCCGACCAATCGCTCTCTGCTCAAGGTCGAGATCGACGAGGCCAGCGACCATGACGAGATTTTCACACGCCTGATGGGAGATGTCGTCGAGCCCCGCAAGGAATTTATCACCGAGAATGCGCTCAACGTGGCGAATCTCGATATATGAGCTTTAAAGAGCATCATAAGCGGAGCTGGCTGGCCGGTCTGATCTGGTCGTTGCTGGCGTTGATACTGGCTTTGCTGCTGGCGATATTATGGCTGTTGCATGGCGAAGCTGCCCGACAGAGCGTGGATGATCTGACCGGGCCAAACCCGAAATTGCAACGTCCGCGTGATGAATATATCCTGCCGAGCACGCATATTCCGGCTCAAATCGGCTGGACGACGGAAGCACAGCCGCACCCGGCGGCCGGATTACAGGTGAACGACTTTGCCCAGGGCCTCGACCATCCGGGCCGGATGCTGGTGCTGCCCAATGGCGATGTGCTGATATCGGAATCGGCTGCGCCAGGACATACAGGCGGGGTCATCTCATGGTTAAAGCAAATTTTATTTAATATTAATAATAGTGCTTCAACAAACAAAATTCTGCTTTTGCGCGCGACCGGGAAGGCCGATGTTGCCGATCAGCGTTTCACCCTGCTTTCCGGCCTGAACTCCCCCTCAGGGATGGCGGTGCTCAACAATATTCTCTACGTCGCGGATACCGACGCGCTGCTCGCGTACCCATTCCACGTCGGTGACACGCAGATCAGTGCCCTGCCGCGCAAGGTGATTGCCCTACCAGCCAGCGGCCCAAACCGGCACTGGGCGCGCAATGTGATCGTCGCGGAAGACGGCAAGCATCTCTATGTCAGCATTGGTGCGGGAGACCATACGCGTGACAATAATGACGCAGCGGAAGCAGATCGTGCGCGCATTCTTCAGGTTGATCCCCAAACCGGGGCAACCAATGTCTGGGCCGGTTATCTCCGCAATCCGGCGGGCATGTCTTACGATCCGCGCAGCAAATCTATCTGGTTCACCGCTACGGAGCGCGCCATGCTTGGCCCGGACTTGCCGCCAGATTTCATGAGCAGGCTCGATTTCGGCACACTTTATGGATGGCCATGGGCCTATTGGGGACGCCGCCCGGACCCGCGTTTCGCCTATTCGCAAGACGATCATCATCAGGATTTCCAATATTACAAGGTTCCAGAATATGCGCTTGGGCCACACACCGAATCGTTGGGGATTGCATTTTCAGCCGGTGCAAAACTGGGCCCTGCCTATGGCTATGGCGCTTTTGTTGCGCAACATGGCTCGTGGAACCGCAGGCCGCTTTCGGGATATCGCGTGATTTTTGTGCCGTTCGAAGCGAGCGGTTACCCACGAAAATTGCCCTTGCCGGTGCTCGATGGTTTTCTCAATGCGCAGAATCAGGCGCAGGGACGACCCATGGATGTCGCGATAGCGAAGGATGGCACGCTGCTGGTCAGCGATGATGCGGGCGGGCGTATCTGGCGGGTAAGTGCGGCGCCTTAATGTTACATGATATTAACGTGATACATTAATATATTTTTGTATTTCATTGTATTTACGCGCGATTCTATGTACACCTACCGCGCTTAGCAAGGCCCCGTGCGCGGCCTTGTCCAAAATATGCGTGCCTGCCAGCAACCCGATCACCTGCATTTCCGCTGCCACCGCCGCACGCGCGCCCGTGACTGAATCCTCAATTGCCAGGCAGTGCGCCGGATCAACACGCAGCCCCGCCGCCGCCTGAAGATAAATATCTGGGTGCGGCTTGCCGCGCTCAATCTTTGCCGCGCTGTAAATATGCGTGCCAAATGCACCGTCAAGCCCGACTTTGACAAGATTGCGGGTGATGACTTCTGTCGCACTCGATGATGCAATCGCGCGCGGGAAGTCACCCAACCCCGCGATAAACGTATGTGCGCCCGCCACCGCGACCAGCTCAGATTCATGTGCGACAGCATCACGCGCCTTGAGATCGGTTAGCAGATTGGGCGGCATCGCGCGGCCCTGCTCGGCAAAGAAGGGCGGCATCGTGTCTCGCAGCCGCTGCCCGAAAAAGCGGGTGATGGCGTCAGAAGGGGTGATTTTGATGCCCTGCTCGTTAAGATATTGGCTTAAGATACGCCCGGAAAGTATCTCAGATTCGACAATAACTCCGTCGAAATCAAAGATGATCGCGTGGATTGGTGGCATGACGTCAGTTTGCACCTTCAATGGGCAATTCCAGCCGTGGGAAAATCGGGGTGGGCGCGGACAGGCGGAAGCCGGATATGCGCAAATCATCATACCATTGATACGGAGCCAATGTGTTTTCATACAATGATTTAAAATCGCGCTCATCCTCCGGAATGCCCATCTGGTCGAGGAGATTATTGGCAGCGGTGGGGATGATCGGCTGGATCGCGATTGCGAGATCGCGGATAGCTTTGAATAAAGCTCCCAGAACATCTTTCATTTTTTCAGGATCGGTCTTCCTCAAAGACCAAGGTGCCATTTCATCAATATATTGATTGCAGGCAAAAACCCATTTCATCCAATTCTCGATAGCTTGAGAGAATTCGTATTTTTCGAAATGCTCGAGAATAGTTTGGCCAATGCTATATGTTAACGATGATTTCCAACCAACGTCCTTCATTTCCGTAACCGTAGAAGGCAATTCCCCGTCCAGATTCTTGTAGATCATGCTCAGCACCCGCTGCGCCAGATTGCCGAAGCTATTGGCGAGTTCCGCGTTGCAACGAGTCACGATCGCCTCTTCCGACCAGGTGCCATCCGCGCCAAAGCTGACCTCGCGCAGCAGGAAGTAGCGCAGCGCATCGACACCATAACGCGCGGCCAGCTCCAGCGGATCGGTGACATTGCCCGCCGATTTGCTCATCTTGCTGCCATCGCGCGCGAGCAGAAAGCCGTGCCCGAAAATGCGCTTGGGCAGCGGCAGCCCCGCGCTCATCAGGAAGGCGGGCCAATACACCGTGTGGAAACGGACAATATCCTTGCCGATCAGGTGGAGGACGTTTGCTGGTTGCAGTTCTCCATTTTCATTCCGAACTGTGGGCCAGTAGCGCGCGAAATCCCCACTCTCGTCGGGGAAACCGATCCCGGTCAGGTAGGTGGTGAGCGCATCCACCCAGACATACATGACGTGATTTTCGGAACCCGGAACCTTCACTCCCCAGTCAAAGCTGGTGCGGCTGACGGAAAGGTCTTTCAGTCCGCCCTCGACAAAGCGCATCACCTCGTTGCGGCGGCTGTCGGGCTGAATGAATTCGGGATCTTCATTGTAGAGAGCGAGCAGCCTGTCCTGATACTTGCTCAGCCTGAAGAACCATGTCTCCTCAACCGTCCACTCAACCGACGTGCCCTGCGGTGAGAGTTTCGCGCCATCTGCACCTGCAATCAGCTCTTTCTCGTCGTAAAATGCCTCGTCGCGCACCGAATACCAGCCTTCATAGCGGTCGAGATACAGGTCGTCGGAAGCCTTCATCCGGTTCCAGAGTTCAACGCTCGCCTGCTTGTGGCGTTCGTCGGTGGTGCGGCAGAACGCATCATATTGAATGTTGAGCTTCGCGCACATCTCCACGAAATGCGCCGACATTTCGGTGGCGAAGGCGAGCGTATCCTTGCCAGCCGCGCGCGCTGTCTGCACCATTTTGAGGCCGTGCTCGTCGGTACCGGTCACGAGGCGGACATCTTTGCCGGTGAGGCGGTGAAAGCGCGCAATCGCGTCTGCCGCTATCGCCTCGTAGGCATGGCCGATGTGCGGCTTGCCATTGGGGTAGGCAATAGCGGTGGTGATATAGAATTTTTCGCGTGTGTCGGCCATGCGTGCGCTTTAAGCGGCGATGCTCAGTTTGCCAACCCAGCGATGATGCTGCCGATTTCAAACACCGCCGATTGCGGATCAAGATTATGCACACGTGCCGAGGCCGCGAGCTGGCTGACCTGCTCATACGCCGCCAATGTACGCGCGAGTGCCCTGCCCTTTTGCGCACACGCCGTTTCAGCCAGAAAGACAGGCGCGCGGCGGAGCAGTGCCTCATAGCGGGCTTGTGCAGACTTGGCCGCAAACTGGGTGGCGAGCACACAGCGCTTTCCGTTATCAGGGTCACCCGAACGCGCGATTTCGGCAAAGGCCGCATCGACTGCGCCCAGATCAAGCTCCGCAATCGACAACGCCCGCCCTGGCACGCCACGTGCCGCGCGCACCAGGAACTCAAGCGTATGCGGTTCCATCCCGGGATGATGATCGCGCAGAATTGCGCGAACCTGATCGTCTGAAAGCGGCTGGAAATGCAGAATCCGACAGCGCGAGCGGATGGTGGCCAGCAAACGCCCAGGCGCGTGGCTTATAAGGAAGAAAAGCGTCTGTGCGGGCGGTTCCTCAAGAATTTTCAAGAGCGCGTTTGCAGCCGCCTTCTCGAGATCATCGACCGCGTCGATCACAACAATCCGCCTGGGCGAGTGCGCAGGGGCGAGCGCAAATTTCGGCCCGAGCGCACGGATTTGATCGACACTGATCGCCCGCGCCTGTACGCTCTTGTCGCGCACCGCTCGCTCAATCCAGATATAATCGGCATGGGCGCCAGCATGAACCAATTTGGCAATCGGATGCATCGGATCGACGCTCACCCCATCTCCGGCTGGCGCTGGTCCAGCCGCCTCAGCCAATAATCTCAACGCCACCGCATGCGCTATGCTCGCTTTGCCCGCCCCCTGCGCCCCCGCAAGCAACCAGGCATGATGACAGCGCGCGCCTCTTGCTGAAGCGAGAAGGGTTGAAACTTGTTTATCATGGCCAATTATCATAGCCAGTCACGCAATGCGTCCATCAGCCTATCCGTTATGCTCTCGGATTCTCCGCAGGCGTCAACGCCGAAAACGCGTACCGACTCGGTTTTCAAAAGCTGATCAAAAAAATCAATAAGCCGATCATGATACCTGGTATCACGAGAACCAAATCGGTCATTTTTATTACCATCCCGTGCCCGCGCTCGCGCCAGCGCCACATGCGCAGGCAGCTTGAGATAAAATGTCCGATCCGGCATGATTCCAGCGCAGGCAATACGATGTACGGCCATGATTTCTTCATCATGCAGCCCTCCTGCACTACCTTGATAGGCGCGTGTTGAATCGATGAAACGATCGCAGATCACCCAGGCACCGCGTGCCAAAGCAGGTAAAATCAGCTTAGAAAGATGATCGTTACGCGCCGCAGCAAGCAGCAGCATTTCTGCCCGCGCCGTCCAGCGTTCATGTTCTCCGGTCAACAGCAACGCGCGAATGTCCTCGGCTCCGGGACTTCCTCCCGGCTCTCTTGTCGTGACAACTTCGATACCCCGCCGATTCAACGCTGCTGCCAAAAGTGCCAACTGGGTTGATTTACCTGCACCCTCCCCTCCTTCGAGGGTGATAAACCGTCCGGGCACCTTTCTCATCAGCCGCCAAAAAGCGAGAGAAATGCAAGCCAAATCCGCATGAAAAAACCTGCTTCTCCGACATCATTTTCAGCGTAAAGCGGTACGCGTTGCTGCGGCGCATCATTTGATGTCATCACCAGATCGGCGATATGCTGACCTTTGCTCACTGGCGCCCTGATCGGTCCATCATAGGCGATGCTGACATTGACCGCACCCTGCGTCCCTGCGGGCATCGTGGTCATTACATCCTGATCCGCAACCAGTCCCACACTGCGGCTGGAACCCATTTGCACCTTTGCAGTACCAACTTCTTTACCTTTAGGGTAAATTTGATGTCCGGACCATGCCTGAAACCCCCAATTAATCAGGTTAACCGATTCGGTAACGCGCTCCTGCTTGCTCCTCATGCCTGCAAGCACCTCAACCAGGCGCCGACCATTTTGCTCCGCCGAGCCGGTAAATCCGAACCCGGCTTCTTCGGTATGACCGGTTTTCAGCCCATCTGCGCCTGGCACCACCCCGAGAATCGGGTTGCGGTTATCCTGCGTGATGGCTTTGCCGCCTGTCGTTTTGCCCCATGTATAGGTCTTCATGCCATAAAATCGCTTGTAGAGATCGGGAAATTGCGTGATCGTTGCGGCTGCCAAATGCGCGAGATCGCGTGCCGTTACTTCGGTCACACCGCCATCGGGCCAGCCGATCGAGTTGCCAAAATGACTGCCCGTCAGGCCAAGTTCCTTGGCCTTGGCGTTCATCCGGTCCGCAAAGGCCCCCTCGCTGCCACTGATGCCCGTGGCCAGTGTGGCACACGCATCATTGCCCGACAGGGTGACGATGCCACTGAGCAGATCGGCAACTGTCGGCATATCGCCAGGCGCAAGAAACATGGTGGATCCGCCATTGGTCGCATTCCATTTCTTCCAGATTTCCGGAGTCACCAGGAATTTTTGGTCGAGTTTGAGTTCGCCCTTTCGGATCATGTCGAACGCAACATACACCGTCATCATCTTGGCGAGCGAGGCCGGGGGCATGTGCCTGTCGGGATCCTTGGCGTAAAGCTCTGCACCCGAGGACACATCATAAAGATAGGCAATCGGGGCGTTTGTTGTGAAACTTGGCGGTGCGGCCGCTACCGAAAGGGGAAGGCATAGCAACACAATCAGGGCAACAGGTTTCATCGCGATACTCTTGCTGTCAGTGGGTGATTCTGGCGCTGCGATAGCCTTTTGCAGCCAGCCTGCCAAGCCGTGCACGCGCTTGCGCCTCCGTATCGAACGGGCCAAGTCGCACACGATAATGATTGCCCGCCTGTTCCACCGTTACGTCTGCGCCAATCTTGCGCGCATAGGCCTGCGCTGCGGCGTCGCTGGATAGAGAAGCCACTTGAATATAATAACGTCCCGAATTCGGCGCTGCGGCACGGACAGGCGGCGCTGCGGCAGGAACTGGCGGCGACGGAGTAGCGCCTGCCGCGCCCTCCACCACAAAGCGCCCCTGCCGGGCATGAGTTGGTGCCGCAGAGTTCGACACCGGCTTCTGCACTAGCATAGGCGCTGGCTTGTGAACGCGTGCACGCAGTGCCGACACCGCAACTGAGGCGCTCACTGGAACAGGCACTGGCACTGGCACTGGCACTGGCGCAGGCACCGCCCCCTGCTGTCCGGTCTCGGCGAGTTGATGCCGCAGCGGCACGAGCAGCATTTCGGGGGTATCAAGCCGGCCGGCCGCTTTCTGCCCTGCCATCAGCGCCGCGCGCTCTGATTCTGGGGGATAGACGCGCCGCACTCGAACCGGCATCCGCGTACCCTCCGCGCCACCGAGCAGACTTAGCGCTTGCGGCGACAGGGTTGCGAAAGCGCCGCCTCCGGTAGCACTCACCATCGCCAAAATCGTCTTGCCGGTGTTGAGGTTGGTCACTTCGGCAAAGCTGCGCGCGGGCAGGCTGGCATGGGTCAGCGTCACGCCCTCGCCACTGCCTACACCAGCATAGCCGACATCATCATATTGCTGTACGTCCGCTCCCGTCGCTGAGGGCGGAGCCGTTTCGACCGGCACAGGTGGCGCGGACACCACGGGCGGTGCCGCATCGACCACCTTGGGTTTGTGATGAAAAAGACCTGCATGGGCGGCGCTGACCAGCCCGATCGCCACAACAACGCACGCACCACCGCGTACAAGCACCCTAGCGTTCAACCGCATCAGCCAACAATCCCACCGAAAGCCCGTAAAAATTCGAGCAATTATAGCTCAGAATAGCATTATAATTGCTGCTTGTCAGCCAGGCCGGCGTACCCGGCCCATCTGGCTGGATCAGGCTCATCGGTTCCGCCGGGTTGATCGCACGATCGTCTAGCGGCACGATGCCGAGCGCACGCCATTGCGCATAGGGCATGGGGCGGCTCAGCCTATCCAGCACTTTTTCACAGCGTTGCCCGGCATTTTTGCTGGCATACGCATGGGTATCAAATTGCGAGGGTAGCGAGACCTCAATCCCCCAGGGCACGCCGCGCCGCCAGCCATGATAGACAAAATAATTGGCGATCGAAGCAAGTGCATCGGCTTCGTCATGCCAGATGTCGATCCGGCCATCGCCATCACCATCCTTGCCGAGCAGCAGATATTGCGAGGGGAGGAATTGCGGCAGGCCGGTTGCGCCAGCCCAGCTACCACGCAAAGTCCAGCGCGGCACCCCGCGATCGATCAGCTTGAGCGAGGCGATGAATTCCTGCGTGAACAGATCGCGCCGCCGTCCGTCATACGCCAGGCTGGCGAGCGCGCGCGGCAGATCAAAATTGCCTGCGAACGCCCCATAATTGGTCTCATTCCCGTAAATCGCAATCATGATCGATTCAGGCACGCCGGTTTCATTCTCGATCCGTATCAGATTAGGCCGAAGCTGCTGATATTTTGCGTGCCCGCGTTCAATTCGCGCCGCATCAACATGCCTCCAGCGATAGGGCGCATATTTCGGTATGGGGGCATCGGGCCGCGATTCAGGCTGCGCCCTGTCCAGATCAACCACGCGCTCTTCATACGTCAGCGTAGGCAGAACGCTGTCTACCGTCTGTTGCGACACGCCTTCCGAGCGTGCCAAGGCCCCGATCTGGGTGATAAACATTTCGAACGATTGCGGCGCCTGTGCCTGTGAACTTGCAAGGCCGCCCAGCCCTGCTGCCATGACAATTCCAGTGCGGAGCAGACGCATAAGCCGCACATGGATACGGCCTGAAGCCATTTTACGCAAAGCACTCATGACCGGATTATGCCATAAATTGAGCATGCGCGAAAGCATTTCCGCACAATGCTAGGCTTTGGGCATGGAATCTGACGCGTTACACCTTCCAAGCTAGTCTTGCCATCCGTATGACGCAGCACTACAGGCGCACCTTCCGGAGAGGTGGCCGAGTGGTTTAAGGCAGCGGTCTTGAAAACCGCCGTGGGTTCACGCTCACCGTGGGTTCGAATCCCACCCTCTCCGCCAGTTCGGAACAAAGCTGGGCACTGACCCAGACAGTGTTCCAGAGCCTCCATCAGTCAGCGTTCTCAACAGATCGCTCTTTGATCCCATGATCCGCACTTCGCCGGTATCAACCTCGACACGCTGGGCCAATGCGCGAAGATGGTCACGGCGATAGCCACCACCGTCTACCCGCATTCGTTCACGGGCGACGTTGGCGAACGTGCATAGCATCTGGGGTGTGATTGATTTCTGACTGACGGTTTCGAGCAAGGCCGTTGCGCGGTCTGCATCTACACGTGCTTGGTCGCGAGTCGCTTTGAGACTGGCAATGCGATCCTTGAGGTCTGGATCGTCCAGATCAGCAACTCCGCATTCTGTGGCATCGTAAAGCCGCTTGAGACGCAAATCACTTTCGGTGGCGCGTTTGTTCAACTCAGCGATATGGGTTTGCTTGCGCGCAGTGCGCTTCTGTCGCTGGTCGAGGATGGTGGACAGGATTTCTTCGAA
>JAGWQR010000230.1 GCA_028869975.1 Alphaproteobacteria bacterium
CCATTGAGCTTGATGCACTCGGCCTGCACCCCGCGCCTGGCAAAGTGCGCGGCGGTCATGTTCGGGTATTTGGTGGCGACACGGAGATGGCTCCAGCCGCGCGGATCATCGGACGCGGCAAGCGCGACCGGCTCCGCCACTGAAATCCGGCACTTGCCAATCCCCAGATCAACCGGCGCATAAATCTCGGAATAACCAAATTCGGCAATGACATCTGCCCCGACGATACCGATCTGTGCCGCGCCATGGGCCACAAAGGTGGCGACATCAAAAGCGCGCACGCGAATCAGCTCGATACCGGGATGGTTGGTCGCAAAACGGAGCGCACGGCTCGTGCCATCATGGAATTCGGCGTGCGGGATGATCCCTGCGCGCGCCAGCACGGGCAAGGCTTCGTCGAGAATGCGCCCTTTGGGGATGGCAAAGATAAGGGATTGCGTCATGGCTACGCGGGCCTTTAAGGGAAAGCCAGGAAACAGGCAACCGGATGCAATGACGCACGACCATCATCATCACGATCATGAGCATGACCATCACCATCATGGCCACACGCATAGCCATGACCACGATCACCATCATCATGGCGCGGGCGGGCACCATCATCATGGGCCGAGCATCGAGGATGGGCTGGGGCGCTATTGGGCGGCGGTCGCGCTCAACCTGATTTTTGTCGCCGTGGGGGTTGCCGTCGGGATCTGGGCCAATTCAACCGCGCTACTGGCCGATGCCGCACATAATCTCTCCGATGCGCTCGGGCTGGTGGCGGCGGGCGGCGCGACCTGGCTGGCCACCAGACCCGGATCGGCCAAACGCACCTATGGCTTTGGCAAGGCGACCGTGCTGGCCGCGCTCGGCAATGCGATTGCGCTGGTGCTGGTGTGCGGCGGGATTGGCTGGGAAGCGCTGACCCGGCTCTGGGTGCCTGAGGCGACGCAGGGGCTTCCCGTGATGATTGTGGCGGCGATCGGCGTTACGCTCAATGGCGGCTCGGCGCTGCTGTTCCTCAAAGGGCGGCACGGAGACGCCAATGTACGCGGGGCCTTCCTGCACCTGATGTCGGATGCGCTCACCTCGGCGGCAGTGATTGTGGCGGGCGCGCTCATCTGGTGGAGCGGCGCGAAATGGATCGATCCGCTGGTCAGTTTGGGCGTCTGCGCGCTGATCTTGCGCGGGACCTGGGGGCTGCTGGTTGAGACGATGGATATGGCGATGGATGCAGTGCCGGCGGGGGTTGATATGGCGAAGTTGCGCACTTTTCTGGCGGCGCTACCCGGTGTGGACGCCGTTCATGACCTGCATGTCTGGGCGATGAGCACGACCGAAAACGCGCTGACCGCGCATCTGGTGCGTCCGGCAGGGAGCGACGATGCTTTCCTTGATGCACTCACCCACAAGATCGAGCATGATTTCGGCATCGGCCATGTCACAATCCAGATTGAACATTCAGCGGGAGCGCACTGCCCGGATCATGCATGAGGGGTGGCGCTTAAAATCCCCGTGACAGGAACCCAGGCACCGGGCCGTTCCAGCCATCATCGTCCGGATCACGTGCGGGGGCGGATCTGGCAGGTTTTGCTTGCGTTTTGGGGCGCGAAGGCTGCTGCGCGGCTGGCTGGCTCTCCCGCCTGGGCCGCGCCGCTTTCTTCTCAGGCGCTGGCTTGGACGGTGCAGGCGCTGCGTCCACCGCGCCAAATCCTTCGAGCGTGGCAATCTTGTGCCCGGTCAACTTCTCGATCGCGTCGATATGCTCGGCATCGGCATCGCTCACCAGCGTGATCGCAATGCCTGTTGCGCCACCGCGTCCCGTACGGCCAATCCGGTGGACATAATCATCGGGGTGCCATGGCACATCATGGTTGAACACATGGGTAACGCCTTTGATGTCGAGCCCACGCGCCGCAACATCGCTTGCCACCAGAATGTTGATATGCTCGGCCTTGAAGCGCTCCAGCTCTTTCAACCGGCTCGGCTGATCCATATCGCCATGAATTTCCCCCGCCGAAAAACCGTGCCGCTTGAGGCTCTGCACCAGCTCGCGCACCGTGGTTTTGCGGTTGGCGAAGATGATCGCGGTCTTTACATCCGGCTGCCGCAGCAAGGCACGCAGCACCTCGCGCTTCTTGCGCGGGGGCGCAGGCACCACATATTGCGTGATGTTGGTGTTGGTAGAGGCCGGGCGCGCCACCTCCACCGATTTGGGGTTCGACAGGAATTTGTCCGCAAGCTTCTTGATCGGCGCGGGCATGGTGGCAGAGAAGAGCAAGGTCTGGCGGTTGGTCGGCAGCTTGGCGCAAATCTCTTCAATATCGGGAATGAACCCCATATCGAGCATCCGGTCGGCCTCGTCGATCACCAGCAGCGAGCAGCCATTGAGCAGAATCTTGCCCCGCTCGAACAGATCTTTGAGCCTTCCCGGCGTTGCAATCAGCACATCAACGCCTTTCTCAAGCGCCTTGACCTGATCCCCCATCTGCACGCCGCCAATCAGAAGCGCCATCGAGAGCTTGTGATATTTGCCATATTTCTCGAAATTCTCGGCAACCTGTGCCGCCAGTTCGCGCGTCGGCTCCAGAATGAGCGAACGCGGCATCATCGCGCGCGTGCGGCCATGGCTGAGAATATCAATCATCGGCAGCACGAACGCGGCGGTCTTGCCGGTGCCGGTCTGGGCAATGCCAAGCAGATCGCGCATCATCAATATGCTGGGGATGGCGGCGGCCTGAATTTCGGTGGGCGAGTCATAGCCCGCCTCGGTTACGGCACGGAGCAGTTCATCAGACAGGCCGAGATCGGCAAAGGACATAAAAGCGGGTTTCCGGAAAAAAGGTCGCGCGCCCCTTCGCACGGTATCGCCACAGGCGCTTGCCGATTTACGCGGAGTTGTCAAGTGTGCGGCGTTGACGGGGCTGCGCCAGCCGCCTAGAAACGGGCACACACGTCCCCGTAGCTCAGCAGGACAGAGCAACGGTTTCCTAAACCGCAGGTCGGGAGTTCGAGTCTCTCCGGGGACGCCAAACGCCGCGCCCCCTGCGGGAGCCGCCGCGCTTGATTGTCCCTAAATTCTGGCGGAGACGGAGGGATTCGAACCCTCGGTAAGGTATTCACCCTACGACGGTTTAGCAAACCGTTGGTTTCAGCCACTCACCCACGTCTCCGCACTTCGGCTGTCGGCGCGCCTTAGCGTGGGCACGCGCGGGACGCAACCACCTAGAAACGCGCGATGTCGGCGCGTGCGATTCGATCTGGCGCGGGATCGACTCGGCTCGTCGTGTCATTCATTGCACGCTCATGCACAAACGCGTCTAATAGCGTGCAGTGCATCTTTGTAAGAGGGCGAGCCATGCTTGATCGTGTAATCAGGGCAAAAGTTACAATTTTCCTGAGCCTGATCGCGTTGCCTGTGGCAAGCCCTGCGCAAAGCCCAGCGTCGGCATCGGACACGTTGCCGACCCAGCAAATCCCCCCTGCGCCGACCGTGCCTGCGCAGCCGGTTGTGCCGGATCAGGCGAGCCCATCCATCCCGCAAAGCACAGCGGGTGCACCCGCCGCCGGTTCTGCCTCTGCGCCTGCCGGAGCACAAGCCACCACGGCAGCCCCGCTTTCGCCCTGTGTCGGACAAAGCCCGGCTGGCACCCAGGTCGGCACCAACGCCACCTATCACAGGGATGATCTGATCGCCGGGGCAGAGGGTGTGTTTGGCAAGGGCGCCAAGGGCCTGGCCAAGATGATCGAGTCAATCCTCAAGAAACAGGGCGAACCCAATGCCTACATCGCCGGGCGCGAGGCCTCGGGGGCGTTTATTGTCGGGTTGCGCTATGGCTCGGGGCAGCTTTGCCACAAGGTGGAGGGGCAGCGCCCCATTTACTGGACCGGCCCTTCGGTTGGTTTTGATGTGGGCGGCAATGCAACCAAAGTGTTTGCGCTGGTGTATAATCTTTACGACACGCAGGAAATTTACAAGCGATACCCCGAAATTGAAGGCCATGCCTATTATATCGGCGGCCTTTCGGCCACATATCTGCGCCGGGGGCATGTGGTTGTCATTCCGGTGCGGCTCGGTGTGGGGCTGCGGCTGGGCGCGAATGTGGGCTATATGAAATTCCGCGAAAAGAACCACTGGGTTCCATTCTGATCGGGCTGGCGGTCATGATCGCGTCGCCCCCCTATGCAGCACGGATTTAAGCGGTTAAGGCGCTGGAATGACTCGCTTACTCACTTTCCGGCGCGCGGCGCTCATGCTTGCTTTGGTGTCCGTGCTTTCCGCCTGTGCCGGCCACAAGCAGAAGCTCGATAAATCCTATATCGCGCGCGATGTTGACACGCTGTACACGCTCGCCAAGGAAAAGCTCGACAATCATGAGTATAAGCTCGCCGGCGCGCTGTTTGATGAGGTGGAGCGCCAGCATCCCTATTCGGTCTGGGCGCGGCGTGCAGAGCTGATGAGCGCATTCAGTTACTATCTGGCGCGCGATTACAATGAATCAACCAATGCGGCGCAACGCTTCCTTTCGATCCACCCTGGCAACCACGATGCACCCTATGCCTATTACATCATCGCAATCAATTATTATGAACAGATTGCCGATGTTACCCGCGATCAGAAAATCACAGCGCAGGCGCTCGATGCGCTGGGAGAAGTGGTGCGGCGCTATCCTGATTCGACCTATGCCGCCGACGCGCGCCTGAAAATCGATCTGGTGCAGGATCATCTCGCGGGCAAGGAGATGGAGATTGGACGGTTTTATCAATCACGCTCGCAATGGCTCTCGGCAACACTGCGTTTTCGCACCGTCATCGACAAATTCCAGACCACCAGCCATGTGCCGGAAGCGCTGGAACGGCTGACCGAATGTTATCTCGCGCTCGGCATTCCTACAGAAGCGGAGAAGGCGGCAGCGGTGCTGGGTCATAATTATCCCGGTTCGGTCTGGTACAGTCGCGCCTATGCGTTGATGCAGAAGCATCCCTTGAAGTCCTGACGGCTGGCGCGGTGCTCACCCGCCTATCCATCCGCAATGTCGTGCTGATCGAGGCGCTCGATCTTGATTTTGCGCAAGGCTTGGCGGTGCTGACTGGCGAAACCGGCGCGGGAAAATCGATCCTGCTTGATGCGCTGGGCTTAGCATTGGGCGATCGGGCTTCGGCGGCGCTGGTGCGCCATGGCGCGGCGGAGGCGCGGGTAACAGCAAGCTTCGATCCACCACCCGCTGCGCTCGCACTGTTGCTGGAGAGTGAGATTGTGATGGAGCCAGGCGAACCACTGCTCATCCGTCGCGTGGTCAAGGCCGATGGCGGCAGCCGCGCGCTGGTCAATGACCAGCCGGTGTCCGCCGCGCTGCTACGCGAGCTGGGCGGGCTGCTCGTTGAAATCCACGGCCAGCATGATGACCGGGGGCTGACCAGCGCGCGCGGGCACCGTGCACTGCTCGATCAATATAGCGGGGCTGATAACGGCGACGTGGCCAAGTGCTGGGCAGTGGTGCAGGCAGCGGAAACCGCACTTATGGCGGCGCGTGAAGCGCTCGACACCGCCGCGTGTGATCAGGACTGGCTGACCCATGCGGTTGCGGAGTTGCGCACACTTGCTCCCATCCCCGGCGAGGAGGCGGCGCTCGCCGAGCGCCGCGCAGTCATGCAGCGCGGCGCGAAAATCACCGATGATCTCACCACTATACTCGCGCTGGTTGAGGATAGTGATGGCGGGCTCAACAAGCTCCGGATGGCGGCGCGCTCGCTTGATCGGATTCAGACCGCGCACCCGAAGCTGGCGGAAGCCTTGCAGGCACTCGATGCCGCCATCATCTCGGGGGCTGAGGCCGAGGATATGCTGCGTGCGGGTCAGGACGCGCTCGCTTATGATCCGGCGCGGCTGGAGGAAGATGAAGCGCGGCTGTTCGATCTGCGGGCGGTGGCGCGCAAGCACCGGGTGCAACCTGATGACCTCGCCGCACTCGCTGAAGAGTTTGCCGCGCGCCTTGCCGCGATTGAAATGGGCAGTGAAGGATTGGCAGCGCGCGAAGCCGAGGTGGCGGCCGCACGGGAGGCCTATGTGCAAGCGGCACAGGCCTTTAGCGCCGCCCGCACCAGCGCCGCCACGCGGCTCGATTCCGCCGTCAATGCCGAACTGGTGCCATTGAAACTTGATGCCGCGAAATTCCGTACTGTCCTTACCCCATTGCCGGAGACGCAATGGGGACCGCACGGCACCGAGCGCGTCGCGTTCGAGATCGCGACCAATCCCGGCGCGCCATTCGCGCCGCTTGCCAAAATTGCGTCCGGGGGCGAGCTGTCGCGGTTCATCCTGGCGCTCAAAGTGGCGCTGGCGCAAGCAGGGGGCGCGGCGACGATGGTGTTTGACGAGATTGATCGCGGCGTCGGTGGCGCGGTGGCGAGTGCCGTGGGTCAGCGACTGGCGCGGCTTGCTGCCGGATCACAGGTGCTCGTCGTGACGCATTCTCCGCAGGTGGCGGCGCGCGGCAGCCAGCATCTGCTCATCGCCAAAGCATCAGACGGCCAGATCACCCGCACCAGCGTTCATGCGCTCAACGCTCACGAACGCCGCGAGGAAATCGCGCGAATGCTCTCCGGCGCGCACATCACCGATGAGGCGCGCGCACAGGCGGAGCGACTCATTGTATGACCGAGGACGACGCCAAAGCCGAACTCGCCGCGCTCGCCAAGCAGATCGCCTATCATTCGGCGCGTTATCATACCGACGATGCGCCCGAGATCAGCGATGCTGATTATGACACGCTGGTGCGGCGCAACGCTGAACTGGAGGCGGCGTATCCACACCTGATCCGCGCCAATTCGCCCTCGAAGCTGGTGGGGGCCGCGCCCGCATCACACCTCGCCAAGGTGACGCACGCGCGGCCCATGCTCTCCCTGGACAATGCGTTTGAGGATGCGGATGTGACGGAGTTCGTCCTGCGGGTGCGGCGGTTTCTCAATCAGCCCGGCGATGCACCAGTCGCGCTCACCACCGAGCCGAAGATCGACGGGCTATCATGCAGTCTGCGCTATGAAAAGGGTGCGCTGGTGCAGGCGGCCACACGCGGCGATGGCGCGACCGGCGAGGATGTCACCGCCAACGTGCGCACCATTGGGGATATTCCTGCGCGGCTGAACGGCGCCACGCCAGATGTGTTCGAAATTCGCGGCGAAATCTATATGGCGAAGACCGATTTTGCCGCGCTCAATGCCCGCGCCGCAGCAGAGGGCGGACAGATTTTCGCCAATCCGCGCAACGCCGCCGCCGGGTCGCTGCGCCAGAAGGATGCCATCGTTACCGCATCGCGCCCCTTGAAATTTCTTGCGCACGGCTGGGGGGAGGTGTCTGCGCTGCCTGCCGACACGCAATATGGCGTGATGGCGACGATCCGCGCCTGGGGGCTGCCAGTGTCTGACTTGCTGATCGAGGCGGATGGCGCCGGGGCCGCGCTCGCACATTACCGGCGCATCGAAGCGCAGCGCGCCGACCTCCCGTTTGATATTGATGGCGTGGTCTACAAGGTCAATGATCTGAAATGGCAGGAACGGCTAGGCTTTGTGTCGCGAAGCCCACGCTGGGCGATTGCACATAAATTCCCCGCCGAAAAGGCGCAGACGACCCTGCTTGCGATCGACATCCAGGTTGGGCGCACCGGCAAGCTCACGCCGGTGGCGCGGCTCCAACCGGTCACAGTTGGCGGAGTCGTGGTCAGTAATGCAACGCTGCATAATGCGGATGAGATCACGCGGCTCGGCGCACGCGCCGGAGACCGGGTGCTGATCCAGCGCGCGGGTGATGTCATCCCGCAGATTGTGGCGGTGCTGACCCGCGACGAGGAACGCCCAGCCTTCAACTTCCCCACCACCTGCCCCGAATGTGGCTCGAACGCAGTGCGCGGGGAGGGCGAGGTCGATCATCGCTGCGAGGGCGGGCTGATATGCCCGGCACAACGGATCGGGCGGCTCATTCATTTCGTGTCGCGCAGCGGCCTTGATATTGAAGGGCTGGGCGAAAAGACGGTGGCCGAATTTTATGAAAGCGGATTGATCGCCTCCCCCGCCGATATTTTCAGGCTGCATCAGCATCGTGACGCGATCCTGGGGCGCGAGGGCTGGCAGGAGAAGTCGGTTGCCAATCTGATGGCCAGCATCGCGGCGCGGCGCGCCCCCGCGCCCGAACGTTTTCTTTATGCGCTTGGCATCCGCCATGTCGGGGTAACAACCGCGCGCGATCTGATACGGGCACTGGGCACGGTGGAGGCAGTTGCCGACGCCGATCTCGATACGCTGATCGGTATCGAAGGCGTTGGCCCGGTGGTTGCGCAATCGCTGATCGATTTCTTCGCCGATGCGC
>JAGWQR010000231.1 GCA_028869975.1 Alphaproteobacteria bacterium
AGCGGATTCGTCCGCTGCTGCTGCTGGAGACGGCTGCGCTGTTTGATGTGCCGCGTGCCACAGCGCTGCCCGCTGCACTAGCCATAGAATGCGTCCATGTTTACTCGCTCATCCATGATGATCTTCCGTGCATGGACGATGATGACCTCCGGCGTGGCAAGGCGACCGTGCACAAGGCGTTTGACGAGGCGACGGCGGTGCTGGCCGGCGATGCACTCCAGGCTTTGGCGTTCGGTCTGATTGCACAGGTTCCGGTTGCCCCGGCGATCCAGGTGGCGCTGTTGCGCACACTTGCCAAAGCGGCAGGCCCCGAAGGCATGGCGGGCGGCCAGATGATCGATATGATGGCCGAAGCGCAAACGCTCAGCCTGGCCGAAATCACACGGCTGCAATCACTCAAAACGGGCGCCCTGATCGAATGTGCCGTAATGACCGGGGCGATCCTCGGCGACGCCGCGTCAGAGGCATCGACGGCACTGTTCCGTTATGCCGCCGCCATTGGCCGGGCGTTTCAGATCGCCGATGACATACTCGATTTTCAGGGAGATGCGGCGCGCGCGGGCAAAGCGCTGAAGAAGGATGCGGACGCGGGAAAAGCAACCTTCGTTTCGCTGCTCGGGGTTGAAGCCGCGCAGGGTCAGGCGGCGCTGATTGCGGATTCAGCGGTTGACGCGCTGGCGCCGTTTGGCCCAAAGGCGGATATCTTGCGTGCCATAGCACGCTATGCGGTGGGGAGGGATCATTGATGGAAAGAATTGGTGTTTATCCGGGCACTTTCGATCCGATAACCCGGGGTCATATCGACATCATCCGGCGTGGCTCCAAACTGGTCGACCGGCTTGTGGTGGGGGTCACAACCAATATCAGCAAGTTTCCCATGTTCAGTGTGGACGAGCGCATGGCAATGGTCCGCATCGAGGTGGAAACACTCGGGCTCGAAGATCATATTGAGGTAGTGCCTTTCGATCAGTTGCTCATGGCCTTTGCCGAATCGCATAATGCCTCGATCATCATCCGTGGTCTGCGTGCCGTAGCCGACTTCGAGTATGAATATCAGATGGCGGGCATGAACCAGCAGATCAATGCCTCGATAGAGACAGTATTTTTGATGGCGGATGTGTCATTGCAGCCGATCGCGTCACGTCTGGTTAAGGAGATTGCACTCTATGGTGGTGCGATTCACAAATTTGTGACCGCAAACGTAGAGCGAGACGTTATTGCGCGGGTGAAGCAGACGGGATTGAAGGGACAATAAAATATGCGTTCGTTGCTGAAAATGTTGATGATGTTCACCCTTCTGGGCTGGGTCGGCGCTGGTGCTGCCTATGCCAGACATCACAAGCCACCCCCGCTCCCCGCCTATGCGGCAACACCAGACAATTCAGTGGAACCGCCGCTTACGCCCGACAATGAGCTTGTGCTAATGCTCTCCACCGGTGGGCCCGTGGAAATTGCCCTGCGTCCGGACAAGGCTCCCAATCATGTGGCGCGGATCAAGCAGCTCGCGCGCGCACATTTTTATGACGGCCTGCTGTTCCACCGTGTTATTGACGGGTTCATGGCACAGACTGGCGATCCGCGTGGCGACGGCACCGGCGGTTCGCCCCTCCCCGATTTGAAAGCCGAGTTCAATGATTTGCCGCATCTGCGCGGCACTGTGTCGATGGCCCGCGCTGAGTCGAACGATTCTGCCAACAGCCAGTTCTTCATCTGCTTTCTGCCGACGATGAAGCTTGACGGGAAATATACGGTGTTTGGCCGGGTGATTGAGGGAATGCAATATGTAGACAAGGTTGAGCGCGGCGAGCCACCTGACCATCCGTCGAAAATCGTCCGGGCCTATATTCTCGCGGATGGGCCCAACGCGGCAACTGTGCCGCTGCCGGTTGTCGCGCAGCCTGCGGTGGCAACTACATTGCCGACCACACCGCCTCCAGCCGCACCACCACCCACGCCAGCGCCCGCGACGGGAAAATAAGCGCGCACCCGCGAGCATAATGCACGTAGACCTGTTTGATTTTGATCTGCCGAACGAGCGGATTGCGCTGCGTCCCGCTGTGCCGCGTGATGCGGCGCGGATGCTGATGCTCGCGGGTGATGCAACGCGCGATCTGGGCGTGCGCGATTTGCCCGCGTGTCTGCGTGCGGGCGATTGCCTGGTGTTCAACGATACTAGGGTTATTCGGGCGCAGCTCAGCGGCCGACGCGGCGCGGCGACCATCGGTGCAACGCTGCACAAGCGCGAGGGGTTGCGCGCCTGGCGCGCGTTCATCAAAAACGCCAAGCGGCTGCATGAGGGGGATTTGATCGACTTCGGTACAGGGGTAACCGCCACCGCGTCCGATCGCGCCGAAGATGGCTCATGGCTGCTCGCTTTTCAGGGTGAAGAACCCGTCGAGACGCTGCTTGCGCGCTCGGGCGCCATGCCGCTGCCCCCCTATATCGCGAGCAAACGCGCCTCCGATGCGCGCGATGATGATGATTACCAGACGATGTTTGCACTGGAACCCGGCGCAGTCGCCGCACCGACCGCCGCGCTTCACTTCACGCCCGATCTGTTGGCTGCGCTGTCGGCACGCGGGATCGGCCATGAAATGCTCACGCTCCATGTCGGCGCGGGTACATTCATCCCCGTTAAGGTTGAGGAAACCCGGGCGCACCAGATGCACGCCGAATGGGGCAGGATCGATGCCGATACTGCCGCGCGGCTTAATGCGGTGCGGTCCGCTGGCGGGCGGATCATCGCGGTGGGTACCACCAGTTTGCGCCTGCTGGAAAGCGCGACGGATGACACCGGTATCCTCCATCCGTTCGAGGGCGATACCAGCATCTTCATCACACCGGGCTATAATTTCAGGGCGGTCAACGGGCTGATGACCAACTTCCACCTGCCCAAATCGACTCTGTTCATGTTGGTCTCGGCACTGATGGGGCGCGAGCGGATGTTGGCCGCCTACGCCCATGCCATTGTTGCGGGCTATCGCTTCTATTCCTATGGCGACGCGAGTTTGTTAATACCCTAACCAGTGGCGCACCGGCCCGGCCGGGTCGAGCGCAACATGCACCGTCAGCGCCAGTGAGACAAGAATCAGCAGGGGGCGGATCACCGCCGCGCCGTGCTTGAGCGCGAGATGGCTGCCGAGCCACGCGCCCACACAATTCGCCAGCCCCATGATGAGTGCCACCAGCCAGAGCATCTGGCCCGCCGCAGCAAAGAGGATGAGCGCGACAATATTGCTCGTCAGGTTCAATGCCTTGGTGTTGCCGGTCGCGCGCTTCAGCCCCATACCCACCAGTTCAACCAAGCAAGCTGCGGTGATGCTGCCGGTGCCGGGGCCGAAGAAGCCGTCATAAAATCCCATCAGGCCGCCGATCGGGGCAAAGCTCTTTGCGCTGAGCCGGGCATGGGCGTCGGCATCGGTCATGCGTGGCGAGACGAGAAAGTAGATAATCGTGCCGATCATTAGCACCGGGATGATCGCGCGCAACGTGCTGGCATGAATATGTTGCACCAGCGTTGCGCCAAGCGCGGCGCCGATCGCGCTGCCCAGAATCGAACGCCAGATCAGCCGCCACTCGATCAACCCGCCCTTATGATACCGCCATACCGCAATGCTGGTGCCGATCGTGCTCTGCGCCTTGTTGGTGCCGAGCATCAGGATGGGCGGCAGCCCCGCTGCGAGCAATGCGGGCACGGTGAGCAGCCCGCCACCACCCGCAATCGCGTCAACAAACCCGGCCCCAAAGCCGGCCGCTGCGAGCAGCGCTGTCATCATATGGCTCAGCACGGGAATGTGTGGCGTCCTCCTGTGTCCACCGCTATGGCACGGCGCATGGCCGATCACAATCGTTTCTCCTTCCACCTCCACGCCACCGATGGCAAGGCGCGCACCGGCGTTATCCGGATGATGCGGGGCGAAATCCGCACCCCCGCGTTCATGCCGGTGGGCACGGCGGCGACCGTGAAGGCGATGCGCCCGCAAGATGTGGCCGCGACCGGCGCAGACATCATTTTGGGGAACACCTATCATCTCATGCTGCGCCCCGGGGCCGAGCGGGTGGCGCGGCTGGGGGGGCTGCACAGTTTCATGCGCTGGGACAAGCCGATTTTGACCGACAGCGGCGGGTATCAGGTGATGAGCCTGTCCGCGCTCACCAAAATCTCTGAAGAGGGGGTGGCGTTCCAGTCGCACCTCGATGGTTCGCGGCATATGCTTTCGCCGGAGCGCAGCATGGAAATCCAGCGGCTGCTCGGTTCAGACATTGTCATGGCGTTCGATGAATGCACCAAGAATGGCGCCACATATGATGAGGCGGCCAAAAGCATGGAGCGCTCGATGCGCTGGGCACTGCGCTCACGCGCGGGGTTTGACAGCGGGGCGGATCATGCCGCACGCGCGGCCTTGTTAGGCATCCAGCAGGGGGCTTTGAACCGGGATTTGCGCAGCAGCTCGGCACAGCAGCTCATCGAGATTGATTTTGACGGCTATGCGATTGGCGGCTTGGCGGTGGGGGAAGGGCAGGAAGCGATGTTCGCCACGCTTGATTTCGCCCCTGGCCAGCTCCCTGCCGATAAGCCGCGCTATCTGATGGGGGTCGGCAAGCCTGACGATATTGTCGGTGCGGTCGAGCGCGGCGTCGATATGTTCGATTGCGTGCTGCCCACGCGGAGCGGGCGCAACGGGCAGGCGTTCACCTGGGATGGGCCACTCAACATCCGCAATGCCAGTCATGCCGAGGACCAATCACCCTTGAGCACCGATTGCGCCTGCCCCACCTGCGCACAGTTCAGCCGCGCGTATCTTCACCACCTCGTCAGATCAGGAGAAATCCTCGGCGCGATGCTGATGACCACACATAATCTGCATTTCTATCAGGATTTGATGGCGGGTTTGCGCGCTGCGATCAGCGCGGGGACGCTGACCACCTTCGCCTACGGCTTTCGTGCGCGCTACCACGCACGTTAGCCCCGGAAATTATCCTTGGCAGCACGCCGCGCGGCAAGTTCATCCACCGAGGTCGCCCGCATGAACGGGTTGGTCGCTTTCTCCAGCGCAATCGTGGTCGGCACGGTGGGTTCGCCGCGTGCGCGCGCCGCATCCACCTCCGCCATCCGCGCCACGAGCGCCGCATTGTCCGGCTCGGCATGGAGCGCATAGCGGCCGTTGCTTTGGGTATATTCATGCGCACAATAAACGCGCGTGGCCTCGGGCAGCGCCTCCAGCTTGCGCATATTGGCATACATTTGCGCAGGGCTGCCCTCAAACAGCCGCCCACAGCCCATTGCGAAGAGCGTATCGCCGACAAACGCCGCATCCTCGCCCGCAAAATGATAGGCGATATGCCCGGCGGTGTGCGCGGGCACATCAAGCACACGCGCTTGCACCGCACCCAGCCTTACCGTGTCTCCTTCCTTGACCAGCGTGTCGAGCGTATTGATCTTGGCGGCTTCCGCAGCGGGACCGGTGACATGGCAGCCGGTTGCCGTCTTGATGTCGGCATTGCCGCCGATATGATCCGGATGCCAGTGCGTGTTCCAGATTTGCGTGATGTGCCAGCCGCGCTTTTCGGCCTCGGCGAGCACAGGGTCGGCCTCGGCGGGGTCAACCACCATGGTTTCGCCACTCACCGGCTCATGCACCAGCCAGATATAATTATCATCCAACGCGGGGATACGAACAATTTCAAGTGCCATGCTATACTCCTTACCAATGGCCGGTATTGGGCATGGATGCCCATGGTTCCTGCGGGGGTAAATGCCCGTCCTGCAAGAGTTCGATCGAGATATTGTCAGGCGTGCGCACAAACGCCATATGCCCGTCACGCGGCGGGCGGTTGATGGTGTAGCCCGCATCAAGCAGCCGTTGGCAGGTGGCGTAAATATCAGCCACCCGATAGGCGAGATGGCCGAAATTGCGGCCTTCCGGGTAGCCCGCCTCGTCCCAGTTATGGGTGAGTTCAACCTGTGCCTCCTCATCACCCGGCGCAGCCAGGAAGATGAGCGTGAAGCGACCGGCCTCGTTTTCCATCCGTCGGATTTCCTTCAGTCCAAGCAGGGTGAAGAATCTCAGTGTCGCCTCCGGATCGGACACGCGGATCATCGTGTGGAGATATTTCATGCGCACCTCATACAGCGTTGCCGCCGAGTCGCTCAAGCAACTCTTGCGCAAAAAGCGAGAGCGTATCATCGCGCGCGCCCATGATGACAATGCGATCACCGGGTCGCACCTCGGCGAGCAACCGCGCGCCGCAATCGGCCCGCTGCGGGATATGTTCGGCATAGCGTCCTGCCGCGATGATGCCCGCCACAATCTCCGCGCTGCCCACGCTCTTGTCCACAGTGCCACCCTGATAGACCGGATCAGGGAGGAGGAGGAGATCATCCGCAGCCAAATCCCGTGCAAATGTCGCAATCAGCTCATGCCCCATCTGTTTCAATGGCCCATAGCCGTGCGGCTGGAACAGGATGAGCAGCCTGCCGGGAAAGGCATGAAGCGTGGCAAGGCTCGCTGCAATCTTGTCGGGGTTGTGACCAAAATCGTCGATCACTGCTGAGCGGTGCTTCGCCCCAATGATCGGGAACCACCAGCATCGCAAATCTGTCCGGTCCGACCAGTTCATCATAAAGTGCAGCAAGCTGCTCGACCTCATACTCGAATTTCGGGCCCTGCCCATTCGCGTAGCTGACCGAAGCGGTCGTGCGCTGTTGGTTGGCCGCTGGTTCCAGTAATTCCGGCGAAGTGAGATGGCCGGTGCTGATCTGCGCGTTCCAGTGACAGTTCGGCATCCAGGTCGCGCGCACGCTCCAGCTATCAAGCGCGCCAAGCTCGATATTATAACGGTGTTGATCCGGCTCGCGGCCATGAAACGCCGAAGTCTCAAGCTGCCAGTGCGGTGCCTGCACGCCCCCCGTTACCACACCATAGCTGATATGGGTTGAATCGAACCAGTGGTGCGTCATCGGTGTTTCAGGGTTGAGACTGGCCGAAGCGCGGTGAATATAGGTGACCGGGCCAAGCGCCGGTTCGCCCGCCACGCCACCATAGAGGAAAGCCTTGGTGGCATGGTCTGCCGTCAGATCAACATTCACCCGCGCCGCCAACTCAACAAACAGGTTATGCGGATGTTGGCGATCAATCAGCGGGGTGATCCCGTTTGCGGTCTCGCCAGTCTGGAACAGCAGCGGATAGCCGCGCGCGCCCATCAATGGCTCGGCGGAAAAGGCTGTGCGTAGTTGCAAGTCTGCACCACGACCCAGATCATGGCTGGCTGTTGCCATCAGATGCGACTCGACAACGGCTTCCGTGTCGCCGCGCGGCCCACCCTGATCGGAATACACGCCCCAGAGATAACCATGCAGCATCACCATCCAGCCGCCGGTATTGAGATGAACACCGGGCATCGCGCCGCCAGCACCCGTTGCACGCGATGTTCCAGACCCTTCTGCGCTGATCCCATCACCCATCATGCCGGGCATCACAGTCCCGCCATGCGTTGGTTTGGTTTGATCTGGCATGTCCATGCCTTCCATGGCACCCATGGTTTGGGGCATATTCTGCCCCATCTCCTGCGCCTGCACCGGCGACGCCGCGACCAGCGCCAAAAGTGTGAAAACAAAATTTCGCATGATTTTGCTACCGGTAATTCTTGTCGAAAAGCTCAATGAGTTCGTCATACATATTGTCGGCTACGGCGCCGCCCGAACGAATGGCCTGAGCCGAGCAATGTTTGAGATGATTGCGGATCAATTCGCGCCCCACCACGCGCAGCGCTGCCTGTACCGCTGAAACCTGACGTAATATATCTGCACAATAGCGTTCATCAGCGACCATCGCCTGTAAACCGCGCACTTGCCCCTCGATCCGACGCAAGCGAATAAGATTGGCCTGCTTGGCATCATCATCAACGGCTACAGCCTTGCGCGTGGGGGAATGGTGGTCTGACATGGCACTCCACTTCAATATATACCCCCATAGGGTATATATTGAGGAGATTCAACTTGTTTGGCTCGCCTAGATTGTGCGCGCCAGTTGCGCCTCACGCGCAGCCTTGAGTGCCGCAAAATCGCTGTCAGCATGATAGCTTGATCGGGTCAAGGGCGAGGACGCCACCAGCAGAAACCCCTTGGCGCGCGCGATGCTGGCATAGGCTTTGAACGCCAACGGCGTGACAAACTCCTCTACTTTGGCATGACGCGGTGTGGGCTGGAGATACTGCCCCATGGTCAAGAAATCGACATCCGCCGAGCGCATGTCATCCATCACCTGATGCACTTCCATGCGCGCCTCGGAGAGTCCAAGCATGATGCCCGATTTGGTGAAGATCGACGGATCATGCCGCTTCACGCTTTCGAGCAGCCGCAGCGAGGCATAATAGCGCGCACCGGGGCGGATGGTCGGATAAAGACGTGGCACGGTTTCAAGATTATGATTATAAACATCGGGCCGCGCTTCAATAATCGCTTCAACCGCGCTTTGCGCCTTGTTGCGAAAATCGGGGGTGAGAATTTCGATGGTGGTGTGTGGCGTGGTGCGGCGCAGCGCCTCGATCACCTTGACAAACTGCGAGGCGCCACCGTCGGGCAGGTCATCGCGGTCCACACTGGTAATCACAATATGCGCGAGGCCCAGCTCGGCGGCGGCCTGGGCGACATGCTCGGGCTCCGCCGCATCTATCGCGCGCGGCATACCGGTTTTGACGTTGCAGAACGCACAGGCCCGCGTGCAGGTATCGCCCAGAATCATGACTGTGGCGTGTTTCCTGGTCCAGCATTCGCCGATATTGGGGCAGGCGGCTTCCTCGCACACGGTCGCGAGGTTGAGGCGTCGCATCAGCTTGCGTGTGTTGTGATAGCCTTCAGATACCGGTGCCTTGACCCGGATCCAGTCGGGCTTGCGCGCGCGGGGCAGATCGAGTGCGGAAGCGTCCATCGTATCAGTTCCGCTGCTCGGGCGGCACGACGGGAATAAGCAGCGGCATCACACCTATACCCTCTTCCAGCAATTCTTGCGCCTGGGCCTGCGTCGCCTCACCATGTATTTGTGCCTGAGGGACTTCACCAGCATCCATCGCACGCGCCTGTTGCGCGAAATTTCGGCCTACCCAGGTCGAAGATTTGAGTGCTTCGGCCTGCGCTTGCGCAAGTGCGGCGAGCATCGCCTTCATCTGCTGCGGGGCGGGGCTCGTGTTAGTTAATGGCACCATAGCCAAAGCGCCATCAACCGGAAGATGCGCCGTGCCACGATTGCCCTTGGCCGCGACATTGGGTGCCATTACCGCCTTGTCCACGTCCGTCGCGCCACAAATCGGGCAGAGCAGCAGCCCACGCATTTTCTGATCGGCATAATCTTCCGATGAACCAAACCAGGCTTCAAAGACATGGCCATGGTGGCCGCATTGCAAGTCAAACACGATCATATCGGTCAGATATGGGGAATATTGCGCCGATGTGCAAGCACCGGAATACGCGTGCGAATATCCGCCAGCCGCGCCATGTCAAGCGCGGCAAAGCCGACATCCGTTCCTTCGCCCATATCGAGCAACACCTCACCCCAGGGGTCGATGACGAGCGAATGTCCGTATGTTTCGCGGCCATCTTCATGCGTGCCTGCTTGTGCGGCGGCGATGACAAAGCACTCATTTTCGATCGCACGCGCCTTCAGGAGTGTGAGCCAGTGCGCCCTGCCTGTCGGCACAGTGAAGGCGGCGGGAATGGCGAGCAAATCTGCCCCCGCCGCACTATACGCCTGATACAGCGCCGGAAAGCGCAGATCATAACAGATCGAAAGGCCGATCTTGCCCAGCGGTGTTTCCGCCAGTCTTGGCCCCATGCCCCCAACATAGGCCGCTGACTCACGCCAACTTTCGCCCGTCTGCAAATCAACATCGAACAGATGCATCTTGTCATAGCGGGCGCGGATCATGCCTGTATCATCGATCATCAGCGCACGGTTAGCTAAGCGGCCATCATTGCTGTCCGCCAGCACCGGTGTTGAACCAAGATGTACCCAGATATGCTGCTGCGCCGCAGCTTGGCGCACCGCCGCAATCACTGGATCATCCGCTTCGGCGCAAATATGTATGCGTGCGCGCGCGCGATTGCTGTCGAGCAACCCGGACATTTCGGGAGTGAAGAGCATCGCCGCACCACTCGCCGCTGCGACCGCTACCGCGCTGACAAGCATTTCCGCATTGCGCACCGGTTCTATCCCCGTGCAGGTCTGCGCAACCGCAATCTTGATTGGTACTGCGCTCACAACCCCAGCAGCAGATCGAGCTTGCCATCAAGATCGAGTTCGAACAGATCGTCACAGCCTCCTACATGAACATTATCGATAAAGATTTGCGGCACGGTATTCCCACCGCCTGCGCGCGCGCGCATCGCCTCACGTGCGGCACCGCCGAAGGTCACATCCGTTTCCTCAACCGTCACCATTTTGTCCCTGAACAACCGCAACGCCCGCGCACAATAACCGCAGCCGAACTGCGTATAGATTTCAACCTTTGCCATGGGCATGACGTGGGATGGAAGTGCACGAATGTCAATCATGATGCACTACGCGCGCCCAGCAGATTACCTCAACCCGCTTTGCACCCTTCGCTTTCAGTACCCTGGCGCAGGCATTGACTGTGGCACCACTTGTAAAGACATCATCAACGAGCAAGATGTGGGCACCCCTGATGCGACTGCGGTGCACTTCGGGTACCCGGAATGCGCCACGCACTTCCTTTGCGCGCTGCTTCTTTCCCAACCCGGAGAGCGAACGTGTCCGCCGCACACGTTTCAACCCATCAGGCAGTAGAGTCCCACCCTGCAACCGCACGAGATAGCCTGCGATCAGTGCCGACTGGTTATAGCCACGCTGCCAGATGCGCCAGTAATGCAGCGGCACCGGGATAACGAGGGTCTCAGGCGTCACCGCCATATGCCGCGCCATCAGCACCGCCATCGTGCGCGCATCGCTGATCCTACGGCCGTATTTGAGGCGCAGAGTCACCCGGCGCGAAATCTCGCCATACGCTACCGCCGCATGAACGCCATCATGGCGCGGTGGCGAGTCCATACACGGCGCGCAGATCATACCCTCAAACGGCATCGGCATATTGCAGCGGATGCAGCCCGGCGGCCCCAGAAACTCCAGCGCCAGCCAACATGTTGTGCAAAACTGGTAATCGCCCGGCGTAATCGAACCGCAGCCGGGACAGCGAGGCGGTAGCGCAAAATCGAGCAACGCGCGCGCCAAGGCACTCGCCTCCCTTACACCCGTCATGATCGACCCGCCGCGCATCCCCTCTTGTCATGCATGTCTGCAAAGCACACAAGCGCCCGTGTGAGCGAATCGGAAATTTTTGACCGCCATGCAAGGAAGATGCGCCGGGCGCGGGCGTTGCGGCATTTTAGGGAAGAGTCTCCTTTCTTGGCCCGCACGACCGCTGATCTGATCGAACGACTGGAGGAGTTCTCCGAGTGTTTCGATCAAGTGCTGCTGTGGAATGCGATGGCGCTGCGCTTGACTGACTGGTTGCGCGATCGCGGCAGCACCGTAACCATCGCCGATCCTGGCACCAGCCCGCACGACGAGGACATGACCCCCTTTCCTGCTGCGGCGCTCGACCTGATAGTCAGCATAGGCCTGCTCGATTCGGTCAATGATCTACCAGGCGCATTGCTGCTGATGCGACGCGCATTGAAACCTGGCGGGCTGTTGCTGGCCAGCTTCGTCGGCGGCGGTAGCGGCACAACCCTGCGCGCTACGCTGCAGGATCTAGAACCGGACGCGCGACGCACGCATCCGCTCATCGATGTCCGAGCCGGGGGTGATCTGCTGGGTCGCGCCGGCTTCACCAATATCGTGGCTGATTCGGATGAACTGACGATCCGCTATCCCGACCTTGCCACACTCGTTGCCGATTTGCGTGCGGCAGCCGCTACCAATCTGCTGATCCAACGCCGGATAATGACGCGCAGATTATATGATGCGCTCCATGCCCGACTCGACCCTGGGTTCACAGAATCGCTCAGCCTTGTGACATTGACCGCCCGCGCGCCCCTATAAAAGGTCCTCAAGCAGCGCGATCAGCGGCTTGTCAGCGGGTGGCATGTCGAGACCATGCAGCGCGACCGGGGACACCCATTGCAGTGCATCTGCCGATAGCGGCTGTGGCGCGCCATGCCATTTTCGGCATACATAGAGCAGCATGATCAGGTGTCGTCCGCCCAGCGTTGCAGAGGCAAAGGTTGCGGGTGCCAGGCAAGATTGCTCCGTTTCGATGCTAAGTTCCTCGCGCAGCTCGCGGATCAGCGCCGCCTCGGGACGCTCGCCAGGCTCCATCTTGCCGCCCGGAAACTCCCATAATCCCGCCAGTGTAGCCTGCTGCGGTCTGCGCTGAACGAGCACGCGCCCGTCCGCATCGACCAGCGCCGCCGCGACCACCATCAGAATCTCTGCACGCGCATCATTCACGCGTTAGAACTTTCTTAACCTGTTACGGATTAATTCCATGCTGGGAACATTTATAGATAGGAAAACCATATGACCAGGGTTTTTCAAATGCTTATGCGCGACCGCAAGGGCGCGACTGCGATCGAATATGGTTTGATCGTGGCACTTATCGTTATTGCCTGTGTCGGGGCCTTTGGCATTCTCGGCAATCAGATCATCGCGCTGTGGAATTTCGTCAGCTCCAATGTTGCAGCACATGCGCCATCATAGTGGCTGATCGAAAAAATTGGTTGCGTGTTAAACATTTGGTAAGAACTATACCATATTCAGTTTATGTCACGGATTAAAAAATCTTAGTGACCGGGAAAATGGGTAATCAAGGAGACCTAAAATGAATGCTATTCGTAAATTTGTTAAGAACAACAAGGGTGCCACCGCGATCGAATACGGCCTGATCGCTGCTCTGATCGCTGTTGCGGCGGTTGCTGCCATGGGCACACTGGGTAACAAGATCTCGACGACCTTTACAAACGTGTCGAACAACATGAAGGTTTCGTAAGTTATAGTTTAACTTACAGCTTCAAAGGCTTGTGCAGGCGGGAGGCTTTTTCTCCCGCCTGTTTTTGTATGCGCCTGACAAGATTGAATCTGTTCAGTCGCCAGTCATTGCCAAATATTTGGCGCGACGTGCGGTCTTCAATTGATCGGATGTCTGACGGACCAATATGCCCAAACGCTCGACGATCACTTTTTTCAGAGAATCAATCGCCACATCGGCGTTACGGTGTGCGCCGCCCAGCGGCTCGGGTACCAGCACATCAATGAAACCCAGCCTGTCGAGATCCGCTGCAGTCACCTTCATCGCCTCGGCGGCATCGGGCGCCTTGTCCGCCGCGCGCCACAGGATCGATGCGCAGCCTTCGGGTGAAATCACCGAATAGACGGCATGTTCAAACATCAACACAACATTGCCTGTCGCCAGCGCGATCGCGCCGCCTGAGCCACCTTCGCCGACGATTGCCGCCACCAGTGGCACCCGCAAATTCAGGCACGCCTCGATCGAGCGCGCAATCGCCTCTGCCTGCCCGCGTTCTTCGGCCTGCACGCCGGGAAAAGCGCCTGAGGTATCCACCAATGTCACCACCGGCAGTCCATAACGGTCGGCCAGTTCCATCAGCCGAATCGCCTTGCGATAGCCTTCGGGCTTCGCCATGCCGAAATTATGCTTGAGGCGAGAGGCCGTGTCATGCCCCTTTTCATGGCCGATTAGCATAATCTTGTGCCCGTCTATCGTAGCAAAGCCACCGATGATCGCGGCATCGTCGGCAAAGGCACGATCGCCTGCGAGCGGCGTGAAGTCGGAACACATCCGCGCGACATAATCCCGGAAATGCGGGCGCTCGGGGTGGCGGGCAACCTGCGTTTTTTGCCAGGGTGTCAGATTGGCATAAAGGTCAGCCAGCAACTTATTTGCCTTCGCTTCGAGTCGGCTGACTTCGGCAGAAAGATCAGGCACACCTGCGGCATTCGTGCCACGCAGATCGGCGATGCGGGTATCCAGCTCTTCGAGCGGGCGTTCAAAATCAAGATAGGTCGGCATGCTGACCGGTTAGGGCCGCTTGACCGCCAGGTCAACGAGCGGATGATGCGTGTTGACCAGCTCGACGAGATGTTTGCTTGAAACATGCGTGTAAATCTCGGTGGTCGCGATGCTGGCATGGCCGAGCATGAGCTGGAGGCTGCGCAGGTCCGCGCCACCTTCAAGCAGGTGCGTGGCGAAAGCATGACGCAGCACATGCGG
>JAGWQR010000232.1 GCA_028869975.1 Alphaproteobacteria bacterium
GCGGCTTTCACCTCTGCATCATTGGCATCTGCCCAAGATGCTCAGCCGAGCGCTTCTGGTGGCCACTATGAGTGGCAAACACGCGGCCCGGCAAAGCCCACATGGTCATACCGTGCGCGTGTCTGGGTAAGCGACGCTAAACCGGGTGCGCCCGAAGTCGCCAATTGTGATTGTGCGATGATGCGTGACACCGCGATGGCGGTGGATTGCATGAAAATGCCGCACAACAGCGAAAACCACACCAAGGGCTAAAGTCTGAACTGACCATATTGACCGGCGGGGTGCAATGGCCCCGCCGGTTTTTCTGGCAGTTTTCAGGTGTTTTACTTTCCTTATTCGGGGCGACATATATGCGACATTATATTTGCACAGCCTTACTCGTTAGCCTTCCTTCCGTCGTGGGGGCCGAACCGCTCAGCTTCAACGCGGCGCTTGAGCGTGCGGCGGTGGATGCGCCTTCGTTACAGGGACGCGCTGCGAGTGTGAGCGCGGCGCGCAGTGCTTCCGTTGCGGCGGGGCAATTGCCCGATCCGACGCTGGATGTCGGCATTCAGGATTTTCCCGTGACCGGCCCGGATGCGGGGCGGCTCAATCGCGATAATTTCACGATGCAGAAAATCGGCCTCAGTCAGAAATTCACCAACCCGGCAAAGCGTCATGCGGCGGTAGCCTTGGCAACGGCGGAGATTGGTGTCGCTGAAGCTGATAACCGTGTTGAAGCGCGCAACGTGCGGCTGCAAACCGCGCTGGCATGGGTTGACTTGTATTATGCCGAGAAGCGGTTGGCGCAATTGGCGCTGCTCGATACCAGCCTGCGTGATCTGCAATCCACGGTGTCGGCGCGCCTTGCCTCGGGCAGTGCGCGGCCTTCACAAGCGCTGGAACCCGATCAATTGCACGCGCAGGTCAATGATCGTCGGAGTGAGCTGATGGCGGAAGTTGCCAAGGCACGGGCGCTGCTGGGGCGGTTCACGGGTCAGCCCCAAGCCGAGGTGGCGGGATTGCCGCCTACGCCTGAGATTAATCGTGAAAAATTGATTGCCGGTGTCCCCGATCTGCCCAGCCTGCGCGCGCTCGATGCACAGACCGTCGTGGCGGATGGGACTACCCGCCTTGCCCAAGCCGACAAGCGCCCCGATTACACAGTGAGTGCATCCTATGGTCGTCGTGAGCCGAACTATGGTGATCTTGTCTCCATCGGCGTGTCAATTGATCTGCCCTTGTTTGCCAAACATCGACAAGACCCGAAGATCGCGGCGGCAGCCAGCATGGCGGCGCGCACCCGTTATGACCGGCAGGCGGCGGAACGTGAAGTGCTGGCGAATCTTGAGGCTGATCTTGCCGATCACATGATGCACCATCAGCGGCTTGAGAATGCGCAGCACACGTTGGTGCCACTCGCCGAGAAGCGCGCTGTGCTGGATCGCGACAGTTATGCGGCGGGCAAGACCGACCTTGGCACGGCTTTGCTTTCCGCGCTCGCGCTCGCCGAAGCAGAAGTCGATGCACTGGCACGTGAGGCCGAAGTGACGCGCGACGCCATCCGCATCAACCTGACATATGGGGAGGACAACCAATGATTATTGATAGACAGCGCGCCCGCCTTGGTGCGGCCCTTGCGGCCGTTGTGGTTGTTGCGGGCGGTGGCGGTTATTGGCTTGGGGCCGCGTATAATCCGACAGTCGCGCCTATAGCGAACGCCGCTCCAGCGCGCAAAATCCTGTATTATTATGATCCGATGGTGCCTCAAGAGCATTATGACGATCCCAATACGCTTTCGTCTATGGGCATGAAAACCCAGCCCAAATATGCCGAAGAGGGGAATACAGGCACGAGCGAACCCGCAGGCATCAAGGTCAATCCGGCGGCCATGCAGAATCTCGGCATCCGCGTGGTGACTGCGCAAATGGGAAGCCTGTCCTCCGCGCTCAATGTTACGGGGAGCATTGATTTCAACCAGCGCGATGTGGCGATTATTCAGGCGCGCGCGGGCGGTTTTGTGAGCCGCGTTTACGGCCATGCGCCCGGCGATGTCGTGCGCGCGGGCGCGCCGATTGCTGAGGTGCAATTACCCGAATGGGGTAGCGCACAAGCGGAGTTTCTGAGCGTGCGGCGGCTCGGCAATCCAGCGCTCACTGCTGCTGCGCGGCAACGGTTGCGGCTGATGGGGATGTCGGATGGCGTGATTGAGGGCGTTGCCCGCAGCGGGCGCACAAGCGGCACAGTCACGATCACCACGCCGATCAGCGGTGTGATCCAAACGCTCGACGCGCGCAGCGGCGTAACGCTGGCGATGGGGCAGACGCTGGCGCAGGTGACGGGGATAGGCTCAGTCTGGCTCAATGCGGCGGTGCCGGAAGCACAGGCGGGTGCGGTGCGGGTTGGTCAGAGCACCACCGCGATGCTCGCCGCTTTCCCTGGGGAGCGCTTCAGCGGGCGGATCATCACGATGCTGCCAACCGCGCAGGCGGACAGCCACACGCTCACCGTGCGGATTGAACTGCCCAACCCTGCGGGGAAACTGCGCCCCGGCATGTTCGCGCAGGTGGCGCTTGGGGGCGATGCGCACCCGGCCTTGCTCGTGCCCTCTGAGGCCATTATCCGCACCGGAACGCGCACTATCGTCATGCTCTCGACGAGCGAAGGCCATTACCGCCCCGCGCAAGTCCGCACGGGGGGTGAGGGTGGCGGTCAGACCGAAATCCTTGAAGGGCTGGCGGCAGGCGAGAAGGTCGTCGCCTCGGGGCAGTTCCTGCTCGATTCAGAAGCGAGCCTCACGGGGCTTGATGTGCGTCCGCTTACTGGATCCACCAAGTGATCGCCGCTATCATTCGCGCGTCGGTCAGAGCAAAGGTGCTGGTTGTTGTCGTCGCGCTTGTCCTGACGGTAATTGGCATCGGCGCGGTGCGGACAACGCCGGTTGATGCGCTGCCCGACCTCTCAGACGTGCAAGTCATCATCCGCACCTCTTACCCCGGCCAGGCGCCGCAGATTGTTGAGAATCAAGTCACCTATCCGCTCACCACCACGATGCTCTCGGTTCCCGGCGCGCGGGTGGTGCGGGGCTATTCGTTTGTGGGCGACAGCTTTGTTTATGTGTTGTTTGATGAGTGGACAGACCTGTATTGGGCGCGCTCGCGGGTATTGGAATATCTCAGCCAGGTGCAGGGGCGGCTCCCTCAAGGGGCCACCGCCTCGCTCGGCCCCGATGCCACCGGCGTGGGCTGGATTTACGAATATGCGCTCGTTGATAAGACCGGCCAGCATGATCTTGCGCAACTCCGCAGCATTCAGGACTGGTTCCTGCGCTATGAGCTTAAATCCGTGCCGGGTGTCGCCGAAGTCGCGAGCATCGGCGGCATGGTCAAAGAATATCAGGTGATCGTCGATCCGCAAAAGCTGGCGAGCTATGGCGTGACGGCGGGCGATGTGGCGGAGGCACTCAAGCGCGCCAATGCGGAAACCGGCGGCGGCGTGGTGGAAATGGCCGAGGCCGAATATGTGGTGCGCGCGAGCGGGTATCTGAAGACATTGGATGATTTTCGCGCGGTGCCGATCCGCGTGGGCGCGGGCGGGGTTCCGATCACGCTCGGCGATGTTGCCAGCGTGCAAATCGGCCCCGAGATGCGGCGCGGCATTGCCGAACTGAACGGCGAAGGCGAGGTTGCGGGTGGCGTCATCGTTATGCGGCAGGGCAAAAATGCGCGTGAAGTGATTGAGGGTGTCCGCAATAAGCTCGCTGAACTCAAGGCGAGCCTGCCCGCCGGGGTGGAGGTGGTGACGACCTATGACCGCTCCGGCCTCATCGACCGCGCGGTGGAAAATCTGACCGGCAAACTGTTCGAGGAATTTGCCATCGTCGCGCTCGTCTGCGCGCTGTTCCTCTGGCATCTGCGCTCGGCCCTGGTTGCGATCCTGACCCTCCCACTTGGCATCCTGATCGCGTTTATCGTGATGCGGGTGCAAGGGTTAAATGCCAATATCCTGTCACTGGGCGGCATTGCGATTGCGATTGGCGCGATGGTCGATGCGGCGGTGGTCATGATCGAGAATGCGCACAAGCATCTTGAGCGCTGGCACCAGGCCAATCCTGACAGCGAACCTGACACACTGGCCCGCTGGTTGAGCATCACCCTTGCTGCGGAAGAAGTCGGCCCCGCGTTGTTTATCAGCCTGCTTATCATCACCTTCTCGTTTATTCCGATCTTCTCGTTGCAGGGGCAGGAAGGGCGGCTGTTCGCGCCGCTCGCCTTCACCAAGACCTATGCAATGGCGGGGGCGGCCTTGCTCTCGATCACGCTCATTCCGGTGCTGATGGGCTGGCTCATTCGGGGGCGTATTCCGTCTGAAGAGGCCAACCCGATCAACCGTTGGCTCACGCGCATCTACCGCCCCGCGCTCGATTGGGTGCTGGCCCGACCCAAACAGGCACTCATCATTGCGGCGCTGGTGTTCGCGACAAGTCTCTGGCCGATCTCGCAGACAGGCGGTGAGTTCATGCCGCAGATGAGCGAGGGTGATCTGCTCTATATGCCCTCGGCGCTACCCGGCATCTCTGCGCCCAAGGCCGCGCAATTGCTCCAGCAGACTGACAGGCTGATCAAGGCGGTGCCGGAGGTTGAAAGCGTGTTCGGCAAGGCGGGACGGGCAGAAAGTGCTACTGATCCCGCGCCCTTGGAGATGTTTGAAACCACCATCCGCTTCAAGCCCAAATCGCAATGGCGCGCAGGCATGACGCAGGACAAGCTCATCGACGAACTCGACAAGGCGGTCAAAGTTCCCGGCCTCGCCAATTTCTGGATTCCACCGATCCGCAACCGGATTGATATGCTCGCCACAGGCATCAAAAGCCCGATTGGGGTGAAGGTGTCGGGTGCGAATCTGGATGATCTTGACCAGACCGCGCGGCAGATAGAGCAGCAAGCAAAGACGGTGACGGGGGTGACATCTGCCCTCGCCGAACGACTCTCCGGCGGACGTTATATAGATGTCGCCATTCGACGCGCTGACGCCGCGCGCTATGGCCTCAATGTGGCTGATGTGCAGGCGGTTGTCTCCGGCGCGATTGGCGGTGAGAGCATAGGCCAGACCGTGGAAGGGCTGGCGCGGTATCCGATTAGCGTGCGTTACCCGCGTGAGTTGCGCGCGAGCGTCGGTGATCTTGTCAACCTGCCTGTGCTCACCCCCTCGCGCCAGCAAATCACGCTGGGGACGGTGGCGGACATCCGAATCAGCAACGGCCCGCCGATGCTGCGCAGCGAGAATGGCCGTCCCGCAACATGGGTCTATATCGATGGGCGGGGGCGGGCCTTGACCGAGATTGTGGGCGATCTGCAACGTGCCGTTGCCGCCAAGGTCAAGCTGCCGCCTGGGGTCAGTGTCGCGTATACCGGACAGTTCGAGTTCCTCGAACGCGCGATTGAGCGGCTGAAAATCGTGGTGCCCGCAACCTTGGCTATAATCTTCGGGCTGCTCTATCTCACCTTCCGGCGCTGGGATGAGGCGGCGCTGATTATGGCGACGCTGCCCTTCGCGCTCACGGGCGGCGTATGGCTGCTCTACCTGCTCGGGTTCAACCAATCGGTTGCGACGGGGGTGGGATTCATCGCGCTGGCTGGCGTTTCTGCCGAGTTCGGTGTGGTGATGCTGATTTACCTCAAATCGGCGCTTGGCGAGCATGATGATGTGGAAACCGCCGTGCGCGCGGGCGCGCTGCTGCGGGTGCGGCCCAAGGCGATGACGGTGGCGGTGATCCTTGCGGGCCTGCTCCCCATCCTGGTCGGCACAGGCACAGGTGCGGAAGTGATGAGCCGTATTGCCGCACCCATGATCGGCGGAATGCTCACCGCGCCGCTGCTGTCGATGCTCATCATTCCTGCCGCTTATCTCCTCATGCGCCGCCCGCGTGAGGCGAAATGAAATTACCCCCAACCTCTCAATCAAAGGAGATTATCATGAGAGTATTTACCATCGGACTTATTACCCTTGCCGCTTTGTCAGCGGTGCCCGCCTTCGCCGATTCTATGGACAATATGAAAGGCATGGCAGGCATGAGCATGACGAAAAGCAAGGCTGCGCCTGCCAGCAAGACGGGCAACGGCACAGGCGTCATCACCGCGATTGACATAAAAGCGAGCAAGCTCACGATCAAGCACGGCCCTATTGCAGCGGTTGGCTGGCCCGGCATGACAATGGCGTTCAAGGCCAATCCACCTTTCATGCTCAAGGGTTTGAAGGTCGGCGATAAGATCAGCTTCACCATGAAAACCACACCAGCGGGGCCGGAAGTGACGGCGATTCGCTAAGTATCAAACTTGCCACTCAAAAGAGGGGTGGGCCGCAAGGTTCACCCCAACACCCTCAGAAAACTTGATGTCAGGTGCAATTTCAAGCTGAACCTGATCTGCATATTGAATTCAGAGGTGGTTCAGTGGCCTGTCCCCATATCGTTCAAACCATCCACAGGAGGTTCGAATGAAAAGACTGACACTTACAACAATTGGCGCACTGGCGATGTTGGGTCTGGCTGCACCCGCATTTGCCCATGATGGCTGGGACTATCGTCACGATTGGCAACATGAGCAACTCGACCGGGAGCACCAAGCTGTGCATGATCAGCTTGAAGCCGAACATGATGCCGCCCATGAAGAGGGGTTGACCCCTTGGGAGCATCGCCAGTTACACGAAGACTTGCAATATCAGCATGACCTGGCCGATGAGCAGATTGCCCGCCAGCACGACCGCTGGCACCGCCGCGAAGCCTGGCGCCACCGCCGTTGGAATGACGGCTATGGCACTTACGGTTATTATGGCTATTACGGCAGTTGGGATCGTTAAGCGTCAAAAAGCGGGCGAGGCGGCAAACCTTAACAACATGTTTTGACAGATTGGAAATCATCATGACCATTCCACGCACGCGGTTTGCCGCTTTCTGTGCTGCCGCATTGACCTTGGGGAGCGCGGTTCAGGCGCATCCCCGGCTTTTGACAACAACGCCCGGCGCAAATGCGACCGTGACCCGCCCGACCAAAATCCAGCTCAATTTCAGTGAAAAACTGATAGGCCCGATGACAGCGGCTGAGGTATCGATGACCGGAATGGGCGGAACCGGGGATCACCGCCTCATGCCCGTTACTGGTCTTACGAGCGCAATGGGTGCGAACGGCAAATCCCTCACTTTGGTGAGCAGCAAGCCACTTATGGCAGGCACTTACAAAGTGACATGGCATGCCGTTTCAGTGGATACGCATCGCGTCAAAGGCAGCTTCACGTTCAAAGTGAAATAATCACGTGATCGACGGGCTGAACATTGCTGTGCGATGGGCACTGTACGTCAATTTGATGCTGCTCTTCGGCCTGCCTTGTTTTGCGATCTATGGGTTGCGTGGTAGCAAATCTGCATCGGATGTATTTCCGCTGAGCGCCATTGTGCTTGTGCTATCCATGATCGCACTGCCGATCTCTTGCCTCGGGCTGGCGCTCACGGCCACGTCGATGGCGGGGATCCCCCTCAGCGATCTCGACCATGCGACGGTGAATATGGTGGTCATGCAGACACCGGTTGGTGCCGCATGGCTGGTGCGCATGGCTGCGCTGATCATCATCGCCGTGCTAGTCGCGTGGCGGCGATCAGCGCTGGGTACGGGAGCGATGATGGCGCTCTCACTCACCACTGGCGTGGCCCTGGCAAGTTTGGCTTGGGGCGGCCATGGTGCGGCGGATGAGGGCGCTTTCGGAATCGTGCATCTCACCTCTGACATTACGCACTTACTGGCGGCTGGCGCTTGGCTGGGCGCGCTTGTTGCGCTCGGCATGATGGTGTTCCGCCCCGCAGTCAAAATGACCGACGACCATCTCCGGCTCACACACCGCGCGCTGAGAGGGTTTTCGGTTGCCGGAACCATCATCGTCGCCTTGATCATCCTTTCCGGACTGGCGAACACTTGGATAGTGGTCGGCCCTGAGCATGTGCTCGACTTGCCCGCAACACGCTATGGTCAACTCCTGATCGCCAAGCTCATTCTGTTCGTCATGATGCTGGGGTTGGCCGCAACGAACCGCTTCCGGCTGACCCCCGCGTTTGACCAAGCGCTCAAAACGGGTGGAACGTCTGCGGTGGTGCGCCAGTTACGCTATAGCCTGATTTTGGAAACAAGTGCCGCGCTTGCTATCTTAGGTCTCGTCGCATGGCTGGGAACGCTTGAGCCGCCAATGTCACTGTGAGGCAGAGAGCGCTTCGATTAGCGGACACCTCTCATATAGTCCTGCATCGCAGGATTTTACGGTTTGGGTCAGGACACGTTTAATCTGCTTGAGGTCAGCAATGCGTGCGTGAATGCGAGCCAGATGAATCGCTGCCACATTACGCGCTTCGTTGCATTCAGTCTGACCGCTTTCGGACAAGCGGATCAACGCCCGAATATCGTCAATCGAAAAACCAAGTTCACGCGCACGCCGGATGAAGCGCACACGCGCAATATCTGTGGTGTCATACACCCGATAGCGCCCCCGCCTTAGCGCCTTGGGCAGAAGGGCGATACGCTCGTAATAGCGGATGGTTTCGATGTTGCAGCCGGTTTGAAGCGCGAGATCGCCGATCAGAACGGGGCGCATTCCCATATTGGCCTCCCTCAAATAAGCGCTTGAGTCTGTAGTCACTCCAGATTGTAGGATACGAGTCGTTTCAAGACAAGGAGAGCCTAATGATTGAGAATGAGGACCAGAACAGCGTTTCATCGTCTTTACCGGGAGCGACATTCCTCTCCCTCAGTGGGATAGCTGCTGCATTCGGCGCTGCGTCGTGTTGCGCATTGCCGACGCTGTTTGCGACGGTAGGGATAAGCAGTGCCTGGATGGCCGGAATCGGCAGTCTGGCTTTGCCGCACCATGATCTGCTGTTGGTGCTCGGTGCTATCGGCCTTGCAGGCGGTGCATTTCAACTTGTGCAGATGCAACGCCGCGCGTTACGATGTGGAGGTAAAAGCGTGGGCGTGCCGCGCTGGTTGCTTGTTGTGTTTCTGTTTGGACTGGTCAGCGGCGCGGCGCTGCTCTACTTGGGCTATGCCTATGTCTGATCAGAATATCCTCGAAACGGTTATCACCTGTCCGGTCTGTGGTCACACCAAAGCAGAGACAATGCCGACAGATGCCTGCCAGTATTTTTACGATTGCACGGGATGCGGAACGGTATTGAAGCCCAAGCAGGGCGATTGCTGCGTTTACTGCTCCTATGCGACTGTGCCATGCCCCTCAATGCAGGGCGCCAAGTGTAAGTCGGTTACGTGCGTGAAAGGACATTATGAACCCGATTGAAGCCCTAAACCGATCCGCTTTTCTATGGATCAACGCAAGCCCCGCGACACCCACATGGTTGATCAAACTCGCCAGCTTCATCGCCGACGACTTCATTCTGTTGATCCCCGCGCTGTTTGTCACACTTTGGCTCTGGGGCGACGATGCAAAACGCAACCACACACTCAAGGCCGTCTCAGTGGTTGCGCTGAGTCTTGGCGTGAACCAACTCATCGGCCTTGTCTGGCAGCATCCGCGTCCCTCAATGATCGGGCTGGGCCATACATGGATTGCGCACGCGGCGGATTCGTCATTTCCAAGCGATCACATGACGGTGTTTGCCGGTATTGCTGTGACCCTGTTGCTCGATGGCATGGCAGGGTTGGGGCTGACCACGCTTGTGCTGGGGTTGGGCGTCGCGTGGGCGCGCGTCTTTCTTGGCGTTCATTTTCCACTGGATATGGTGGGGGCCATCATTGTTGCGCTCATTGCCTATGCCCTCGTCCATCCGCTGTGGCAGCGTGTCGGAAGCACAATTACTGACTTGGCACTGAGGTCTTACCGGCTGATCCTGTCACGACCGATAGCGGCGGGGTGGGTGCGTCGCTAAAGCGACTGAGAGCAATGTGAGCTTGCCTTATCCTCCCCTAGGGGTTAGGTTAAGGCATGCCTATCCTCACTGACCTTCTCCAACACGGCACCAGCCACGCCTGGTTATTCGTGCCGACCGCCATTTTGCTTGGAGCGTTGCACGGCCTTGAACCCGGCCATTCCAAGACGATGATGGCAGCGTTTATCATCGCCATTCGTGGCAGTGTGAAACAGGCGGTGCTGCTCGGCCTGTGTGCAACCTTCTCGCATACGCTGATTGTCTGGATCATCGCGCTGGGCGGCCTGTATCTCTGGCAGGGCCTAGCTCCGGAGACGATTGAGCCGTATTTGCAGGTTGGCTCCGCCATCATCATTATCGGCATGGGGTTCTGGATGATCGGGCAGGCCCGCCGCGATCGGCATCTGGCCGCGATTGGCGGGCATGGCCACGACCACCATCATCATGACGAACCGGCACCGCGCATTGATACCGGCCATGGCGTGTTGCGGTTCTCGATCTTCGAGGATGGCGTTCCCCCGCGCTTCCACATTGAGGCGGAACGCGGAACGCTCTGGGCCGCACAGGACGTTGCGGTTGAAACCGAGCGTGGCGATGGCACGCGCCAGACGTTCCGTTTTGCGTCCCACGGTGCGTTTCTGGAATCGTTGGAGGACATCCCTGAGCCGCATGAATTTGTCGCCCGCGTCAGTCTCGCACATGGCGGCCACAGCCATGACTATGATGTGGCCTTTGTCGAGCATGATCATCACCACGCGCACGATCATTTGAGCGAGGAACTTCATGGACTTGAGGTTGCCACCGGCTATCAGGATGCCCACGAACTCGCCCATGCCAATGATATTCGGCGGCGCTTTGCGGATCGCAATGTCACCACCGGACAGATTATCATCTTCGGTCTCACCGGCGGGCTTATCCCGTGCCCCGGTGCGATCACGGTGCTGCTGCTGTGCCTGCAACTCAAGGCCTTCACGCTGGGTGCAGCGCTCGTGCTGTGTTTCAGCATCGGGCTTGCGCTGACGATGGTGACATCGGGTGTGATCGCGGCGGTCAGCGTCAAGCAAGTGTCGAAGCGCTTTTCAGGCTTTGGTGATATTGTCCGCAAGGCACCTTATGTCTCAGGGCTCGTCATCCTGCTGATTGGCCTCTATCTTGGCATCAATGGCTGGATACACCTGCCGCACCGGATTTAAGCCGCCTTATGAGCCACGCGAACAACACTGACCTGCTCAACCGCCTCAAACGCGCGCACGGACACCTCGCGACGATCATCAAAATGATTGAGGACAATCGCGACGGCCTTGAAACCGCACAGCAACTGCAAGCGGTGCTGGGCGCGCTCGACAAGGCCAAGACGCTCCTCGTGACCGACCATATCGAGCATCACCTCGAAGATGTTGTCGGGCCGCTCTCCCGCGAGGCACGCGAAAAGCTCGCCCGACTGACTGATCTGGCAAAATATCTGTGAAGCACTGGCGTTTCGCTGAGGAATCGCAAGCGTCGAGCGTGATCATGCTTTTGAAAAATTGTCGTTAACCTGCTCCGGCAAACCATAGGTGATCTGTTGAGCTCGCGGCACGGCCACCAACTGTTCATGCGTAACACCAAGCGCCTGACCCAATTCATAAATCGACACGATGGTAGGGTTCCGTCGCCCACGCTCCAATCCACTGATATATTGCTGGCTAAAGCCCGAACGCTCCGCCAGTTCTTCCTGTGTCATGTCCTTCGCAATTCGCGCATTGCGAATATTGGTTCCTACAAGTTTGCGCATATCCATGCGGCAAACATTGACGACAACGCCATAATCAGTTTATCAACTATAATATGTATTTAGTGAGGAGCGTCTTTATGGGCATTTTCCCCGTATTATTTACAGCAAGCCTCGTGGGGGAGCAGACACGCACAATAAAATCTGGCCTGAGTCGCAACCACCGTGGCAAAAAGAGCGCATAGAAGTGCTGCCACACTCTCGCGGCACACGTCGTCCTCGGCATATCGCGCCGTATCAGCCCCGTAATTATGGGCCGATAGAGCGGCGCGGCCAAGCTCTCGAAGAAACACAGAAACTTGAGGTGCCACAGAAACCAGCCGAGCCGGACAAGCAAAGGCATTCCAGACGCCATATCCTTGCCATTGTAGGAGCGTTGGTGCTGATGACACTGTTCGGCGCATTTGTGGTGAGAGAAGTGATAACTTCATCCAAAAGGAGTGCCGTTGCCGCCCATGCGACGGCGACCAAGAAAACCCACTAACTTTCCGCCGGAGTTTACATGCTGTTTGGGAGGGTTAAGCCGAACATGGCGTAAGTTCCGACGATGTCCTTTACGATGCATCTGGCCTCACTGTGATCGCACAGCGCACTTCCTTGCGACCCCGTGTTGCCGCTTTGAGGCACCCTGCAAGTGCCGCGCGACTGCCCTGCGTCGCGTGATCCGCCGCAACGAGAGCGTCCCATTCTTGCGGGTTGGCCACCATCATCATGCGCGCGCCCGCATTCCACATATCACGACCGAGTGTGCCTGCGGCGGCTTTCTCGGGCCAGTGCCAACTCTCGGGGGCGAGGCGGTTGGGAATGGTGGTAAACATGAGGCACAGAATTACACCCATGATGATGCCACCGCCTGCATACCAAAGTTGCATTTTGAACTGTTGCTGCTCGGTGCGTGCGGATGCGATGAGGCCACCCATTTCACGCCCAAGGGCGACAAACGTGTCGGTGGACTGACGGAAGATAGCGTGCTCCTCCTCGCGTGCTTTAACGCCCGCTGATCTGATTTGTTGGGCCAGCGTCTCCGGTGTGAGTTCGAGCGCGGGCTGACTGGCTAAATCTTCAATCTCTTCCGCCAGTGCTGTGATCTCCGCTTTCATCTCGCCCAGGGTGAGGCTGTAATCGGGGATGTCGATGTCGGCGCGCTCGGTGACAAAATGCTCGACCGCACGGCGCACCATCGAGAGTTCACGCTGGATGGCCTGAAACGCCTCGGTGGCGGGGTCAGTTCCTTCCTCAATTTTCACAATCTCATTCATGCTGGTCATCCTTTCGATTTATGTTGTTTCATCACTTGCATTGATCCTCAGCGGGCCAACGGCAGAGGGTCGAGCCTTCGCCTCAAACCGTCTCTCCAACTCACAACCCCAGCCCGCGCCCCAAGCCACGCCCAATCATATCCGCGAGATTGTGCGAGAGCGTGCCCCCGCGATCTACTTGAAGCCCAAGCTCGACTTTCCGGTTGCGCAAGACGGATTCCATCTGCGGGTCGCGTTCGAGGCTCTTGGCAAAGCCGTGCATCTGGTCGGTGATCTTCTCGCGCGCCTGATAGTTGCCACTGCGATAATGGCTATCGCGTTGCTGGCTGAGTTTTTGCCAGTTCTCAACGAAGCGGTCGGCACGCATCTGTGGATTGCTCTGTATTTCGCGCTCAAGCTGCATTGACCGCATGGCGGCAGTGCTCTTGCCACTGGCGGCTTGACTCACCAACTCGGGTTCATTGCGGAACACGCGCGCGGCATCGCGACCGGCATGAGGCTGTATTTTGTTGAGCGCGTCATGCGCCCTGTCACGGGCCTGTTCCTGATGCGGCAACACCGAAAGTCCGCGCTCTTTCATCGCGCTGATGTCGCTGAGGGTGCGCGCATATTTCTCGACGGCGCGTTTCAGTTCGGGCGCAACTGACGGGCTGCGCAGCTCACGGGCCGCGATGTCGCGCTCGGGCGTCACCACCGGCGGCTTGAATGACGCAAAGATGCTGCGCGCCTTGACAGGCTCTTTACGTGGCGGCTCGATAATTGGCTGCCGCTGTTCGGGTAGGCGGATGACCTCGGACTTGATCTCGCGCCGCGCGGCGAAGCTCTGTGCGGGTTCGCGTTCACCTGCGCGGGTACGGCTCCCCTCCTGGCCACGCACTGCCTCAACCTCAACGCCGCGCGCATAATCTGACGCCATATCTTTGGCCCGCTCGCGTGATAGCGTGCGCGCCAGCAGGTTAGTGTCGGCAAAGTCATCGCGGCCATAATGGAGTGATGTGTCTTCGCGGTGGCGCGACAGCGCAACATAGGTGGAATGGCGATCCATGCTTGGCGTGGCGAGCATATGGCTGCGGTCGATGGTCATGCCTTGGGATTTGTGGATCGTCGCCGCATAGCCATGATCGATCTGGTTATAATCTTTGGTGTCGAACGCGACGCTGCGACCATCATCGAGCCGCGCGGTAATGCGTTGCGGACTCACCGTTTCAATCTCGCCTAAGCTGCCATTCTTGACGCCAAGGCTGCGCTCATTTTTGAGGAACA
>JAGWQR010000233.1 GCA_028869975.1 Alphaproteobacteria bacterium
GGATCTGCGCTCACTGGGTGATGCCGAGCACACCCGCCTCACCCACTGGATCACACGCTACAAAAAATGGCGCGACCATATACATGGGAGCGAAGTGTGGCGCGGCACCGGCGCGGACAGCTTGCGCTGGCTGGCCTTTGGGCAGGCCAGCACCTGGCTGCTGTTCGTCTATCGCCCCGATTATCAACGCCTGCGCCATATGCCAGATTTGCGCCTGCCGTTTGCGCAAGACGGGGCGCGCTATGCCGTGTCGTTGCTCGAACCGGCGGAGCGGGCACTAGGCAGCTTTGATGGCGGCTGGCTGCACAATCAGGGCTTGCCGATCCCCGAGATGAAAGTCGAAACGGCGCGGGTCTACGGGCTGGTGCGTTCCGCAGTTCAGTGAGAGTGTGACAATAATGTAACAGTTGCAAGCAAATTTAATCGACACAGCAAACGTTTGCTTTTTTTTATTGCAAACGTTTGTGTAAAGTGACATAGAAACCAACGAGCACGCGTCGCAGCGTGGCGCACTATGATGATAATCCAGAGAGGACATTATGCAGAAATCATTACTCAACGCCTATGTATCCGTAGCCGCCATCAGTGTGGGGCTCGTCTTCGTTGCACCTGCTTCTGCACAAAATGCGGCTCCGGCACCGGCGCCAGCATCTGCAGCACCGGCTGCGCAGGATGATACACTGAACACCATCGTGGTCACTGCATCGGTTGGTGATCGTACCAAGCTCAATACATCCGCGTCGATCACGTCGGTCAATGCAACGCAAATTCAGGATTTCAACCCGACCAGTACGGCTGAGCTTTATCGACTCATTCCTGGTATCCAGGTCGCGGGCACGCAGGGCGACGGTGGTAATTCCAACATAGGTGTGCGCGGTCTGCGCACCCCCACCGGCGGATCGCCGTTTGTACAGGTGCAGGAAGATGGTCTGCCCACAGTTTTGTTCGGTGACATTCAGTTCGGCAACAACGACTACTGGACCCACCCGATGCCCACGGATGAGCGCATTGAAAGCGTGATCGGCGGTACCGCATCAACCCTGGCTTCGCAGGCCATCGGTGCGGTTATCAACCATATCAGCTATACGGGTCGCAACGATGGTGGCTTTGTCGAACTCGAAAAGGGTGTAAATTATGACTACACCAAAGTCAATTTCCGTCTGGGCAGCAGTATCAATGATTCCACCTATTTCAATGTGGGTGGCTATTTTGATGTCGGCCATGGCATCGAACATGCGGCGTATAATGTCAGCAACTCCTATGCCTTCAAGGGTAATATCACCAAGGAGTTTGCCGATAACCGTGGTTATATCCGCCTGCTCTTCAAAGTCGCTGATACCCAGGAGCCCAGCTATAACGGCTGCGTAAGTTCCGCGACTCTCTCGGGCACCAATGTGAGCGGAATCGGGCCGTCTAGCGTGTGCGATGCACGCAATCAGGCACCGGGTTACTCGGCGCTCAATTCGGGGACGTTATTCTCGGATGTGGCGGGCAACCTCGCGCGCCAGCCGTTGAACGGCATTCTCACCAAAGAAAAATGGGCGCAGATGCAACTCCATTATGACTTCGGTGGTGGTCTGACGCTTGATGATAATGCCCGGATCGCCCGGATGAGCGGCGCGTTTGATGTTCAGTTCTATGGGGCGGGATTGGCCTCGGGTGCTGTCGGCGCAGGTCAATCGCTGATTTATGCCGACGGGCCGAATGCCGGTCAGGTATTTACCGGAACCTATGTCAGCAACAGTGCTTCCGTTCACACCAATATGAACCATATGGATCATAACGCCAACGACCTGGCTCTGTTCTACAAGGGAGACACAAGTGGCGTAAAATATGGTCTCAAGCTCGGGTATCTTTACTATTCGCAGCGGATTGCCGAAGACTGGCATTCGAACAGCTCGATCAACGAGGCGACAGGTATCAACCCCGCCGAGCTTGATCTGGTGAGCGGGCTCAACGGCACGGGCAATCTGCTCAGTGCCTATGGTCAGACAGGCTTCAACGCCGGATGGAACCAGCAATTTGATGCGACCTTCACCGATAATGCGCCTTATGGCGACCTCAGCCTCGACATCGGTAATCTGAACCTTGATGCCAGCATCCGCGAGGAGCTGTTCCAAGGTTCCGGTTGGGCGCAAGGCAGCACTGGTAATGCGATTGGCAATGCTTCGGTTGTGCAGACCGATCCCCGCACGGGCAAAACGGTCACAACCTCACTTCCGCTGCTTGGCTATGATGGCCCGGTCAATGCGATCAATTTCAGCGAGAACGCGACCAACTGGTCGGTCGGTGCGTTGTATAAGGTGATGCCGTCCTTCTCGGTCTATGCCCGCGCATCGCACGGTACGCGCTTCAATGCTGATCGCTTGACGAACAATTCGCCATCTTATTTCAATGCGGATGGCACTTTGAGCGCGGCGGGTCTGGCTAACTCGGCCTTCCCGGTCACGCAATATGAGCTTGGCCTCAAGAACAGCGGCGGTCTGGCCGGTGGTCACTATACCGTGCAATTTACAGGTTTCTATTCGAAGTATACGATTTCTTCGGCGGAAATTAATCCCGTGGTGTGCACGCAGCTTCTGGGTCATACGGCGACAACGTGTACGGTTGCAGGGAGCTACAAGGACAAGGGCCTCGAGCTTTTCACGACCTATCGCAACCATGGCATCAATCTTGTGCTTAGCGCGACCTATGATGACTCAAAGGTTGCGGCCAATCCCACGGTTCCGTTTACCAAATCGGCCAATATTCCGGACCTGACCTATTCAGGCCTTTTGAGCTACGACATCATGCATAAAGGTGAAATCGGCATAAGCATTGATGGCCAGTCGAGCACATTGGGCGGCGATGGCAACACTTATGCGGGCTCGGCGGTGTTTGGTGCCTTCTTCAGGGTTAACCCAGTGAAGAATATTCAATTTGGACTTGAAGTGTATAACCTGTTCAATTCTTACGCAACGCAGGGTCCTGCGGGCTTTGTCGGCGGCAGCGGCAATACGCTGGTCAATGCTGGCGTAGCACAGGGTCGCGCGGTGAAGGGGACAGTCCAGTTCAATTTCTAAACCTATTACGCACCCTGGTGCATTTCTTCCCAAGCACCGGGGATAGACTATGGGCGGGCACGGTTGCATGACTGCCGTTCCCGCCCCTTTTGTTTCCGATTAGAGCAGTCTAGATGCGGTGTTTGTCATGACAACAAGTGAAAATCCACGGGCAATTCGCAATCTCGTCATCGTGGGGGGTGGCACTGCGGGGTGGATGACGGCAGCCATGCTGAGCGAACAGCTCAGGCGGGACTGCGAGATAACCCTGGTTGAATCGGATGACATAGGCACCATCGGTGTGGGTGAGGCGACCATACCAACAATCAGGACATTTAACGCCGCGCTCGGGCTCAACGAGAATGACTTTGTGCGCGCGACGCAGGGGTCGTTCAAACTCGGCATCCAGTTTGTTAACTGGGGCAAGTTAGGCCATCGCTATTTCCACCCGTTCGGCAGCTTTGCCAAGCCGTTTGATACGGTGTCGCTGCATCATTACTGGCTGGAGGCGTATCATGCGGGGCAGGCCAGCGCGCTCGATGACTATTGCATGGCTTGGGGCGCCGCCAATGCGGGCAAGTTCGCGCAGCCTTCGCCCGATCCGCGCAGCATCCTTTCCACCTTTGACTATGCCTATCATTTCGATGCCGGGCTGTATGCACGCTATCTGCGCCGCTATGCCGAAAAGCGCGGCGTCAAACGGATCGAGGGCAAGATCGCCAGCGTCCAGCAGCAAGGTGAAACCGGCTTTGTGACCGGCGTCACGCTTGAAGATGGCCGCGCCATCGAGGGCGAATTCTTCATCGATTGCTCGGGCTTTCGCGGGCTGCTGATCGAAGGCGCGCTTGCAACCGGTTATGATGACTGGACGCACTGGCTGCCGTGCGACCGTGCACTGGCTGTGCCCAGTGCGAACGAAGGCGCGCCGCACCCTTATACCCGCTCGACCGCGCACGCGGCGGGCTGGCAATGGCGCATTCCGCTCCAGCACCGCACCGGCAATGGCTATGTCTATTGCTCGCAGCATATCAGCGATGAGGCGGCGGCGGAAACGCTGCTCGGCCATCTGGAGGGCAAGGCCTTGGCCGATCCGCGCCCGTTGCGCTTCACCACCGGGCGGCGCAAGCTCAACTGGAACAAGAATGTGGTCGCGGTCGGCCTGTCCAGTGGCTTTCTCGAACCACTCGAATCAACCAGCATCCACCTCATCCAGGCAAATATCTCCAAGCTGCTCGGCCTGTTCCCGACGCGCGACTTTGATCCGCTGACGATTGACGAATTCAATCGCATCTCGAAAAATGAGACCGAGCGCATCCGCGATTTCATCATCCTGCACTACAAGCTGACCGAGCGGGATGACAGCCCGCTGTGGCGCTATTGCCGCGACATGACGGTGCCCGACACGCTCGCGGCCAAGATCGAACATTTCAAACGCGCCGGAAGGCTGGTGGCGTATGAGATGGATCTGTTCGGCCCGGCGTCCTGGCTCGCGGTGCAAATCGGCCAGCTCAACCTGCCCGAAAACGCCGATCCGCTGCTCGCCCACCGCAACATCAACGGCGCGGAATGGCTGGACAAAATCAAGGCGGCGATTGCGCATGAAGCCAGGCGACTGCCCGCGCATCAGGCCTATATCGACCAGCATTGCAAGGCGGCTGTGTAAATGGCAACGATTGCGCCCTCCACACAGCCCGCGCCCGCCGACGACTGCAATCGATTTCGGCCCACGCTCCATTTCACGCCCAAGAGCAACTGGATCAACGATCCCAATGGCCTCGTCTATTTCGCTGGCGAGTGGCACCTCTTCTTCCAGTATAACCCGTTCGGCACGCGCTGGGGGCATATGCACTGGGGCCATGCGGTCAGCACGGATCTGATCCACTGGGAGGAACTGCCGATCGCGATTGCCGAAGAAAATGACCATATGATCTTCTCGGGCAGTTGTGTGGTGGACTGGTTCAACACATCGGGGCTGGGCGATGGCACAAATCCGCCGCTGATCGCGCTCTATACCGATCACACCGAGCCGAGGGCGGATGCGCCGCAGCACCAGACACAATGCCTCGCATACAGCCATGACAAGGGGCGTAACTGGACCAAATACGGAGGCAATCCGTTGCTTGATGAGGGACGCGAGCATTTTCGCGATCCCAAAGTCTTTTGGCACGCGCCGAGTGCGCGCTGGATCATGTTGCTGGTGCGGTCGGCGGAAAATTTCGCCTGCATTTACCAGTCATCAAACCTGATCGACTGGGATTATTCAAGCAAATTCGGTCCGGCGGGCGCGGATGGACATTTGTGGGAGTGCCCCGACTTGTTTGAGCTGCCCATCGATGGCAGCGATGAAACCCGATGGGTGCTCAAGGTCGATCTGTTCACGGTTGGCGGGGAAAAACGCTCGGCGTGCCTGCTGTATTTCGGGCAGTTTGACGGGAAGACATTTTTGCCTGACCTGGATGCGGAGGGGCAGCCGCGCTGGCACTATGCTGATGCGGGCAGCGATTTTTATGCGGCAATCAGTTGGTCCGATATTCCACCCGATGATGGTCGTCGCATCTGGATCGGCTGGATGAACTGTCATCATTATGCTCCCGAAACGCCAACAGGCGCCTGGCGTGGCGCGATGACCCTGCCGCGTGCGCTTGGCTTGCGACGAATCGGAGATCGGCTACGGCTGATCCAGCAGCCGGTGCGCGAGGCAGAAGCGAAAATGACGCCTGTCACTGCGCTGTGCCCCGTTAATGTGGGAGCGCAACGCATTGATCTGCGCTGCAAGCAACCTCAAGATGGATCAGTGGACATAGATTTGCACTGGCCGCAAGGCTATCGGCTTGGCTTCGGCTATAATGCAGCGGAAAATGCATATTATATCAAGCGCTCTGCGTCAGGCTCCCTCATTGGACACGAATCCTTTCAGGAATATTTTCGAGCTGAACGTTTTGTTGACGGATCGCCGCTTACTTTGAGCGCTATTATAGACAGTTGCACGTTAGAGCTTTTCTGCGATGATGGCGCGCAGGTGTTCAGCCACCTGTTTTTCCCGCCACTAGGCACGCCTGAACTCACGATCCATGCGCCCGACGACATGGAATTGAAACTGTCCCGGTGCGCGTGTAAGATATAAGTCATGGCCGAAAACCGGAAGGCGGATGCAGCTCAAGAAGATGTTCCCCTGTCCTCGTTGCTGGAGCAGGCCCAGGCGTATGGGAGCACGCAGCACCTGATTGAGGCGGATGAGTTGCTAGCGCGGGCGCTACGGCAATGCCCCGATGACTTCAATATAGCACTGCTCCATGCGCAGAACCGCTATGTTCTTGGCTATCCAGTGGCGGCGCTTTTCGAGCGGATATGCGCGCAGCACCCGGGATCAACAGAAGCCGCGCGGCTTTATGCGCAGGCGATGATCTCGGAAGGTGAAGGGGAGGGGGCGGAAGCGCTTCTGGTGAACCGGCTCACCGACCAGCCGGATTGGCTTGACGGCCATAAGCTGTTGGCGCAACTGCGCTGGACGCGCGGTGATCAGCTGACATTCGATACCGGGTATGCCGCTGCTTGTGCGCGGATGCGCGCCCACGCCGCGCTATGGTTCGCCTGGTATGGTACGGCGATGCTGGCGAAAAACTGGGCGCGGGCGCTTGAGATACTCGATCGTGCAGAGAGGCATATTGCGGGAAATGCCACACTGGCAGTTGCGCGTGCGATTGCACTAGTCGAGGCGGGGGATGCGGGTGCGGATGCCGCATTGCGTCACACAGAGGCGGTTAACAACGACATGCTCGCGCTGGCACGGGTGCGCCATGCGCTGCGCCGGCATGATCTCGTGCGGGCAGAGGCAGCGGCGCTTCCTGTATTACGCGGCCGCACACCAGGGCTGATCTGGCCCTATCTCTCTCTTGTATGGCGCTTGCGCGGTGATCGTCGCGCAGCATGGCTCGATCAGCCAGAATACTTCATCCGCGCCTTCGATGTCGGCCTGAGCGCGACAGAGCTAGCCGATCTCGCCACGACGTTGCGCACGCTCCATACCGCTTCCGCCCCCTATATCGAGCAATCGGTGCGCGGCGGAACCCAGACAGACCGCTCGGTTTTGCTGCGTCATGAGCCGATCCTGCAACACACCCGTGCGGCGCTGATGGACGCAGTGCGATCCTATATCGACGGATTGCCCATGCCCGAACCTGCACATCCGTTGCTTGGCAGGCCGCGCGGGCAACTGCGCATTGAGGGAAGCTGGTCGGTACGGCTGACGCGACAAGGGTATAATGTCGCGCACACGCACCCGATGGGGTGGCTCAGCTCGGCCTTCTATGTGGCCGTGCCGCCTGTGGACACGTTGGGTCCGGCCCCGGCGGGGTGGATCAGCTTTGGTGAACCACCTCCCGAACTGGGCGTGGATTTAGCGCCCTATCAGCAAATCGCGCCCGAAGTCGGCAGGTTGGTGCTGTTCCCCTCAACGATGTGGCACCGCACCGTTCCGTTCGAGGATGGCGAACGCCTGGTGATCGCGTTTGACGTGCAATCGGTGAGCTGAGCGTGCTACTCCGGCACACCCGTTGACTCGCGCGCGACCAGCTTAGGCGCCAGCACCACGGATTCGGTCGCCTCTCCCGCCGCCCGGCGATAGACCAGATCAACCAGATGCGCCGCACTCTGCTCCAGATCCTGCTGCACGCTGGTCAGTGGCGGCGAAGTGTGGCTGGCGAAGCCAAGGTCATCATAGCCGGTGATTTTCACTCGCCCTGGCACCGCAATCCCATATTCGCCGAACGCGCGCAGCGCCGCCATCGCAATCACATCCGATGCTGCGACAAAGCCATCGGGGATGTTCCCCTTCGCCAGAAACTCCATCACCGCCGCATAGGCGAGATCAGCGGTCAGGTGCGCGGGGATGACCTGAACATCCGCGCTCATCCCCACCGCTATGCAACCTGCGCGGCACCCCTCCAGCCGCTGCTCGATCTCGGGCGGCGTCGGATCACCGATGAACGCGAGCGATTTGCACCCGTGCTCGAACAGATGCACCGTCGCCAGCAACCCGCCAAGCCTATTGTCCGAGCCTACCGTGCAATAGCGCTGATGCGGTCGTCTGGCCCCCCACACCACCAGCGGCATATAATGATCGCTCGCCTTGTCGAGCGCGTCCGACTGGTTCGACTGGCCGATCACGATGATGCCATCAATCCGCCCGGAATTGATATAACGCCCGAGCCAGTTGCTATTCGATGGAATCACGCGCGAGAGCAGCAAATCATCGCCGCGCTTGGCCAGCTCATCGGCGAGATAGCCGAGCATCATCGCAAAGAAGGGGTCCGACAGGTGCTGCTCGCGCTCATGGCCGAGCGGGATAACCACCGCGATCGCCCCCGCTTTGCGCGTGCGCAGATTGCGCGCAAACAGGTTAGGCGCATAATTATGGGCTTCGGCGATGATACGTATGCGCTCGCGTGTAGCCTGATTGACCAGACTACCATCCGATAGTGCGCGAGAAACGGTTCCGGTGGATACACCTGCCTCGCGCGCAATATCGGCCAATGTCACCGGCTTGGGCCTGTTATTGAGGCGTTTACCCCCTGTCACTGGCATCCCCGAACTGTTGATGTAAATATGCTGCTTTCATACTCAATCGTTTGTAATTCGTTCAAGCCATTATTGCAACTTTTGCAATGCAACGAAAAAATCCAGGAAAATGCGACGAGTTGAGGCACGCCATAAGTTGAGTCCCACCCAGCAATAGCGACTCCATATCTTGTAAAGTCGCTCTTTGTTCTAAAGATTTTAACCAATTTATTAACCATTTGTATTAACCACTACTCTTGACGGCGGACTCCCGAGGACTCACACGGGACCGTCAACGCCAAGGGGTGTGCTATGGGTGTGCTTGAAAAGATCAGGAAATCTGCGGCGGGTGACTTGCCCGTCGATCAAATCCTGCAACAGGATTGCATTGCTGCGATGGCTGCACTCCCCGATGCCTGCGTCGATATGGTGTTCGCTGACCCGCCCTATAACCTCCAGCTCGGCGGTGATTTGTTCCGGCCCGAAGGCGGCCGCGTCGATGCCGTGGACAATGATTGGGACAAGTTTGATACGCTGGCGCACTATGACAGTTTCTCCAAAGCCTGGCTGCGCGAGGCACGCCGCATCCTCAAGCCCAACGGCACGCTCTGGGTTATTGGCAGCTATCACAACATCTTCCGGGTGGGGAGCGTGTTGCAGGATGAGGGCTTCTGGATTCTCAACGACATCATCTGGCGCAAGGTCAACCCCATGCCCAATTTCAAGGGCACGCGTTTCACCAATGCGCACGAAACGCTGATCTGGGCCGCGAAATCGGAGGATGCGCGCTACACCTTCCATTACCGCGCGATGAAAACCTTGAATGACGAGCTGCAAATGCGCTCGGACTGGAGCTTCCCGATCTGTAGCGGCCAGGAACGCATCAAGCGCGGCGGCACCAAGGCGCACCCCACCCAAAAACCCGAGGCGCTGCTCTACCGCATCCTGATTGCGTGCACGTCACCCGGCGACATCGTGCTCGACCCGTTCTTCGGCACCGGCACCACCGGCGCGGTGGCGAAGCGCTTGGGGCGGCACTTTATCGGCATCGAGCGCGAGCGCGCCTATGTTGAGGTGGCAGCCGAGCGGATTGCGGCGGCGCTGCCTTTGGACGAGAGCGCGACGCGGACGATGCAGGCCCCTAAGGCTGCGGCGCGCGTCGCGTTCGGGACATTGGTGGAGACGGGGATGATCGCGCCCGGCACCGTGCTGACCGACCTCAAACGCCGCCACCGCGCGAGCGTGCGGGTCGATGGCTCTTTGGAACTGGTGTGCTCCCGCGCAGGCGGGAGCGCTGGTACTGTTGAGACCGGCTCGATCCATAAACTCGGCGCGCTGGTGCAGGGCGCGCCAAGCTGCAACGGCTGGACCTTCTGGCATATCGAGGATGCCTCCGGCCTGAAACCGCTTGATGCGCTCCGGCAGACGTATCTGCTGGCGACGGAGGTATGACCCCGCCCCCCACCGCCACCCTTTATTTCCGCCCCACCGCGTTTATCGATGCGCCGTTCGGGCTTGACGGCCAGTTTCACCGGCTGGCCGGGGGCTTGAGCTTCTTTTCGGCCTATGAGGTGATCGCGGCGGAGGGCGGCGGGCGGGTCTCGCAGCAGCTCGTGCCCGTGAGCGCGCTCGATGATTTCATCGCTACGCTCGCGCCCGCGCAAGCAGAGGCCGCGCGCACCACCATCACCAACATCATAAGCCCGCGCGCCCCGCTCCAGCTCGGCAGCCGCACCATCCGGCTTGGAGAACCGCAGATCATGGGCATTCTCAACATGACGCCCGACAGCTTCTCCGATGGTGGGCGGTTCATCGATGATCCGGTCGCTGCGGCGGGCGCTGGCGTGGCGATGGCGGCTCAAGGCGCAGCGCTCATCGATGTCGGGGGGGAGAGCACCCGCCCCGGTGCGGCGGCGGTGTGGGCGCAGGACGAGATCGCGCGCACCGTGCCCGTCATCGAGCGGCTGGTCGCGGCGGGCACGGCGGTGAGCATCGACACACGCCAGGCCGAGACGATGGAGGCGGCCTTCAAGGCCGGAGCGCATCTCATCAATGATGTATCGGCGCTGCTGCATGATTCGCGCAGTCTGGTGGTGGCGGCGGCAGCGAATGTGCCAGTGGTGCTCATGCACTCGCCCGATCCTGCCAAATCGCTCCATGGTGGCGCGGTGGGGCCGGACCCGCTGCTCGCCGTATATGATTGGCTTGAAGCGCGGATTGAAGCGGCGGTGGCGGGGGGCGTCAAGCGCGAGCGTATCCTCGTTGATCCCGGCATCGGCTTTGGCAAGGGGGTGGCGGCCAATCTGGCGCTCATCAATGGGCTGCCGCTGTTTCATGGTCTTGGCTGCGGACTTGTGTTTGGCGCATCCCGCAAGCGGATTATCGGCGCGCTGGCGAATGAAGCCCCGGTGGATGCGCGGCTGGGCGGCTCGGTTGCACTAGCGCTCACCGCCGCGCAAGGTGGCGCGCAGATCATCCGGGTCCATGATGTAGCGGAGACGGTACAGGCCTTGAAGGTCTGGCGCGGGATGCGCGATGCGGCGTTGACGCCGGTGGTTTGATACGGCCCTTGCCCTCCTGACTCGCGCGCGCCTATAGCCACCCCATGTCTGATGATCTGTTTGCGCGTGCCACCGCCACCACCGGAACCTATGATGCCTCGGCGATCGAGGTGCTCGAAGGGCTGGAGCCGGTGCGCCGCCGCCCGGGCATGTATGTGGGCGGCACCGACGAGCGCGCGCTGCATCATCTCGCCGCCGAGGTGCTCGATAATGCGATGGACGAGGCAGTGGCCGGCCATGCCAGCCGCATCGAGATTGTGCTTGAGGCAGGCAACCGCCTGACCATCACCGACAATGGCCGGGGCATTCCGGTGGGGCCGCACCCGAAGTTTCCGGATAAATCGGCGCTGGAGGTGGTGATGTCCACGCTGCATTCAGGCGGCAAATTTGAGGGCAAGGCTTATGCCACGAGCGGGGGGTTGCACGGGGTGGGGGTGAGTGTCGTCAATGCGCTGTCGTCGGAAACGACCGTGGAAGTGGCGCTAGAGCGGCAGCTTTACCGGCAGTGCTTTTCGCGTGGGGTGACGCTGGGGCCGCTGGAGAAGCTCGGGGCAGTCAGCAATCGGCGCGGCACCAGCGTGGCGTTCGTGCCCGACACTGAGATTTTCGGCGAATTGAGTTTCAAGCCGCAGCGGCTCTATCGGCTCGCGCGCTCGAAGGCCTATCTGTTTGCCGGCGTGGAAATCCGCTGGAAATGTGCGGCTGAGATCATTACCGATGACACGCCGAGCGACGCCGTATTCCAGTTTCCTGGCGGCCTTGCCGACCATTTGCGCGAGCAGATCGGCACGCGCGAATGCGCCACTGCCGATTTCTTCTCAGGCAATCAGGACTTCAATGGAGACGGCGCAGGCCGGGTGGAGTGGGCGGTGGCCTGGCCGCTCTGGTCGGATGGCTCGTACAGCTATTACTGCAACACCATCCCCACACCCGATGGCGGCACGCACGAGGCGGGGCTTCGCACGGCGATTGTGAAGGGCATCCGTGCATTCGGTGCGCTGGTCGGGCAGAAAAAGGCGACTGACCTTGCCGCCGAGGATATTCTCGTTGGCGCGGAGCTGATGCTGAGCGTTTTCATTCGCGATCCGCAATTCCAGTCGCAAACCAAAGACCGGCTCACTTCGCCCGAAGCCGCGCGGCTCGTCGAGAATGCCGTGCGCGACCATTTCGATCATTATCTCGCCGACAATATGGAGCGCGGGCGCGCGCTGCTCAGCTATGCGCTCGAGCGGATGGACGAGCGGCTGCGGCGCAAGGCCGAGCGCGAGGTCAAGCGCAAGACCGCCACCTCGGGCCGCAAGGTGCGCCTGCCCGGCAAGCTCACCGATTGTTCGTCGGATGACCCGTCTGGTACCGAGCTATACATCGTTGAAGGGGATAGCGCGGGCGGTTCGGCCAAACAGGCGCGCGACCGCAAGACGCAGGCGATCCTCCCCATTCGCGGTAAAATCCTCAACGTGGCTTCCGCGACCGCCGACAAAATCCGCGCGAACAGCGAAATCGCCGACCTCATCCTCGCGCTCGGCTGCGGGGTGCGCAAGGACTGCAACGCCGACACGCTGCGCTATGACAAGGTCATCATCATGACCGATGCCGATGTCGACGGTGCGCACATCGCCACGCTCTTGATGACGCTTTTCTTTCAGGAAATGCCTGACATTGTCCGGCGCGGGCATGTCTATCTCGCCCAGCCGCCGCTCTACCGGCTGACGGTTGGGGCCAAATCGCTCTATGCGCGTGATGATGCCCATCGCGCGGAAATTGAGGCGGGTGTATTGAAAGGCAAGAAGGTAGAGGTCTCGCGCTTCAAAGGCCTTGGCGAAATGAACCCCGGCCAGTTGCGCGAAACCACGATGGACCCCAAAACGCGCACGCTGATTCGGGTTACACTCCCGGCTGAATATGAGGAGCGCGCAGGTGTGAAGGATCTGGTTGAGCGGTTGATGGGCAAGAACCCCGAACATCGCTTTGCGTTCATTCAGGAAAATGCTTCGCGGGTCGAGGAAGAAGCTATCGATATTTGAGAATATAGACTATATCGATTATGGTTAATCGAATTTTTACATAAAAAGTGGCGTCGAAACTGCAAGTTTTTATAATGAATTTGTCCCGGACCCATGCCTTTTCCGAATCACACCGAGCATGTCGCTTGAATAAAATGCTGGACCGAACAGGCTGAAGATCGATAATGTCTAACGCAAACCGGGCAGGATAGACAGGATAAAACCCCCTGCATACAGCTTTTAGGGGCCATGTATCACTGAAATAATTTTCTATATATAGTGTATTTCGCGCGCCACACACCAAAACTATGGATCCCGGCGTGCCGGGATCCATGTTATAGCTTAGCCGTGCCCAAAGCCGCCGCCGCCATCGCCCCAGATACTGCGTGCAACTAATTTCTTAGCCATCTTGTCTAACCCCTTGAAAAGACTGGAAAATTGCTCCCAGTCAGGTCAGCAGGTTATGTTAATCTTAACCGCTTAGCAACCATATTTTACATCCGGTCAGGCACGTTTGCGCCGGGCCGACACCAGCAGCGCTTCAAGTTGCGCGATGTCCATGGGCCGGTTGAGCAGATAGCCCTGTGCAACATCACAGGCCATCACCCTGAGCGCATCAAGCACCGAGTTTGTCTCGATTCCCTCTGCAACAACTTTTTTGCCAAGCCGGTGCGCCATTTCGATCGTAGACATCACCATCATCCGGTCAGCTTCGCGCCCATCGATTCCGGCTACGAATTGCTGATCGATCTTGATTTCTGTGCAGGGCAGATCGCGAATATATTCAAGCGTGGCATGACCTGCCCCATAATCGTCGATTGAAACGCCAACCTTCATAGCCAGCAAAGCTTCAAGATTGGCACGATGAGTTGCCCCTTCAGTTATCTGCGCGGTTTCGGTGATTTCCAGAATCAGGCGATCCGCAGGAAAATTCCAGCGCATGAGTGCTTGCTTCACCATGGGAATCAGAATCGGGGATTGCAGAACCGGAACAGCTATGTTGACAGCCAGACTGATCTGGCTGTCCAGTGCACAGATATCCCCGATCGCACGGTCGAGAATAAATCCGGTCAGATTCTCGATCCGGCCAAATCTTTCTGCAACCCGGATAAACAGATCGGGCGGAATCGCGCCATGAAGCGGATGTGTCCAGCGGGCCAGAGCCTCCACGCCGCAAATCTCACCCGAAGCAATGTCGTGTTTGGGCTGATAGACGACACTAATCTCGCCCTCACGTACCGCCCGTTCAAGATCGCCGCTCATTTGCAATTCATTGGCGAGCACCGCTTCACCCAGCGGATCATAAATCGAATAGAGTTTGCCTGTTGCCGCCGCGCGTTCTGCCGACATCCGCGCCGCGCTGATCCGCGACACCATTGCACGGTCAATATCGCTGTCCGCGCCGAAGGCAAATCGCAGATCAACCCGACGGCCGCCGATCTCGATGGCACTCAGCAGCAGCGCCTGAAAACCCTCAAAATGATGCGCAAGGGTTGAGCCGGGCAGGATCGGTGTAAACCAATAGAGTACATCCTCACCCAGATACACGGCAAATTCAGTATCACCGAAACTGATCCGGCGCGCCACTTCGGTCATGATGAGGTGATCGACGCGGACACGAAAAATCGTCTCGATTTCAGAAAGATTTACGATTTTAAGCGCTACCAGAGTGGCCCGGGACGGAGGAAGCGCCTCCAAGGCACGCTTGGTGCGCAAACCAGTCATGGCATCAATCTTCTCGGCTTGTGCCTTGCGTCGCAGCACATTGGCGCGCCACGCCGCCAGCAGATACATTTCCAGCCCAGGAAAATACTCGACCGTAATCAGCCGATGGTCGAGATAGAAGGGCAGTAAGACCATCAACACAAATACGGCAGCCCAACTGGCCAGGACAAGTCTGGCCGAGCGTGCGTAAAACTGCAACAAAGCAAGACATGTGCCGAGGAACAGGAACAATGACCAGCCCCACTCCTGCGGCGTGCCGTGCATCAGCGTCTCGGCCCCCAGGACATGATAATAGACCCCGGGGACAAACTTCTGGCCAATCAGATAATGCATGTCACCGGAATTAACACTCGAAATATCGCCGATGATGACATCATGGCCACGGATCAGGTGCGGATCGACATGATTGTCATAGGCATCGAGATAGCTGATCGATGGTACCGAGCGGGCCTGATACGAAAAATCGGGGCGGTAATGAGCCGGCACACGGCCTTGCGCATGGGTGAGCACCACCGATGTGGCATCAAAACTCTGCCCGCCACCCACCGGCCTGGTGGGAACGATATACGAGGCCTGAAACGCGGCAATTTTGATCCAGATGCTCGACAGGCCTACATAGGGGCGCAGGCTGGGATCAGGCATCATCCAGGTGAGTGGCTGACTATGCGCGTCCGCCCTGAACGAGGCACCGATATAGACTTGCCCGGGATGCGCTTTGAGCGCCGCCAAAAACGCTGCATTGTCTTTCTGACTCACCCGGTTGGAAAAAATCCGGTCAAAAAAGATCCGCCTAGCGCCCATTTTAAACAGATTGTTGATGACTCGTGCTTCTGAATCGCGAGAAGAACCATAGATATCGATGTTCGACCAGGTACGGTCATCAATCCCGACAACGACGATCTTGCCACTCACCGGCTGCTGACGGATGATGTTTCGCATCCCGCGATAGACGTCATCACCGGGCTCGGAGAAACCGACCAGCGCCAGCGCAAACACAAGTGACATAATCCAGGAGAGCGCACGTACGCGCTTTTCGTCACTATGGGTCCTCTTGGCGACCCAGCTCACACTGTCCTGATAGGCGACGAGGATAGCACGCTTGATCCGCAAAGTCAGGCTGTTCAGTCTTACCCGCCATTGTCGGCGACGTATCGCTTCAGCCGCACTCCATTGTGCGTGCAATATTTCCGGATCGAGAACTTCTAAGCATTCGGGTATGATCTGCGGCGTGTTTAACGCTGCATATTTTGATTTTCCGAACCGCATCATGACAACGGCAGTAGCGCGGTGTAGTTAATATTAGGTAAAGGCTGTGCGGAAACTGATTGAAACTGCACTGGAATTCGTGTCGTGAATATAAAATCGTGAACAACTGGTTGTTTTGCATATACATACTATATCGATGACTATCCGGCTGGAGTTTTACCATGTTTCATCAGGACGATACCGCGCTCATTGACCATATTCCACTGGTCGGGGGGCGCGATCCGGCATCGGTGCGCCGCCGGGTGCTGTTTATCGAGCGCTTGCTTGAAGGGCTGATTGTCATTCCCGGAACGCGCCGACGGATTGGACTGGATGTGCTGCTTGATCTGTTTTCATGGCTCCCCGGAGACATTATTGCGAATGCGATAGGGGCGTATATGATCTGGGAGGCGCGCAATATCGGTATGTCGCGCCTCGCGATATTGCGCATGACGATGCACGTCGGGATCAACGCGCTGATCGGGATCATCCCATTTGCGGGCGGCGTAGCCACGATATTCTACCGTTCAAACACCTATAATTTGCGGATGATTATCCGCCATCTCGACAAATATCACCCCGCAAGTGCGGTGATTGACAATAAGTCAGTGTGACTGGCGGTGATGCGCCCGTGCCGGCTCGATACCGAGTAGTTTCTCGAGCCTGGCCTTTTGGTCGGGCGTCAGATGCTCAAGATCGCGCTTGGGCAGCTTGCTGTTTTTCTCTGCTTCGGCAACCGATTTGATGATGTCTGGCATCGCCCCCATCATTTTGGGAATCACGACTTTCGTCATTTTTTGCATATAGGCTGGATCGGTTACCATCGTCATGACATTCGCGGCATAGGTGCTGCCGGAGGGTGTTTCAAAGAAATGCTCAACGTCATTCAGAACGGGCAGAGTGAAGTGCTCAGCGTATAGATCGATCATGATCGCGCGCATGTCGGGTTCCATTTTGCTCATCAGATCCACCATCGGCTGTTGCACGGCTTGGAACATTTCGGCCTGACGCTGCTTCCAATAGGGATCGACAATATCCATGACCTGCCCGAGTGTCGCCTTGTCCATTTTGGCGAATTGCGTTTTTATTTTGGCGGTCTCGCTGGGTTTTGTCGAAATGTTCTCGGCCATTTTCCCGATGTCGGCCATTGGCATGGTCCCGATTTGATCGGCGAATCCACTCATCATGTTCTTCATCATGCCGCCCATCATTTTCTGCATCATTCCAGGGGGCATGACATGCTCGATGATGCGCTGGGCCACCGCATGGCGGGCAGCGTAGTCAGTCTGCGTTGGTGTCTCCGGCACTGCTGCCGAAATGGGCGCGCTGACTGCATTCGGAGTGACCCCTGGCGTTTGCGCCGCCAGCGCTACCGGTGCCGCAACAATCACTGAAAATGCCAGAATATGCTTATTCATGCCCTACTCCTTTACCGTATCCGTGCGATCTTGATGCGGTCGCCATCCTGCGCGCCAATGCTATAGCTTGGGCAGGCGCGATAATGAAAGCCCGTATCGAGGCACAGGCGCACCTCCTCAAGCCAGCCGCCCTTGTTGACACGGATGCCTATGGCATTGTGCGGCAAGCGCGGATTGGCAGCAATCAGCGTGGCGCGCACGGCGCTCGCATTCACCTGCCCGCGTGTGAGGCCGGCAAGGCTCGGCAGTCGCACCGCGTCGGCGAGCCTGGCGCTCTGTGCAAAAAACACCTCGGGAGTGGGCGCGGCGCAACTGCCATGCTTCTCCCATTCATGCTCGATCAGGCTGACCGAGGGGGTGTGGCACAGCATTTTGCGTAACGTTGCAGGCGCAACCGGCTCCACCTTGCGGCAATATTGCGGCCAGCCATTCTCGACCTGCCCCTCAGGCCACAGCCCGTGCAGGACAAAGCCGAAATGCTTGTCCGGCCCGCATTGCAGCGTAATGTCCTGCGCTGAATCATGCGGGTGACTCTGCGCGTTGAAGCAGACTTCGGGCGACCAGGAGAAGCTCAGCAGATACCCGCCGATTTTGGCCTGCCGCGTCTCGGCATGTTGCGCTTCAAGATGTGTTTGCCGAATGTCGGCGGGCAGGGTGCAGGATTGGGCATTAAGCGCAGCGCTGGCCGTCAGCCCAAAAATCATAGCCAGAATTTGTGAGATTTTCGCCACGACTCGCCTCTTCCAAATATGAGAACAAAACAGGGCTATCCCGAGTCGATCCCAAAGTCCAGCCCAATATCGACCGCCGGGGCCGATTGGGTGATCCGCCCGACCGAAATAAAAGTGACGCCGGTTTCGGCCTTGGCGCGGATCGTGTCGCGCGTGACGCCGCCCGAGGCTTCGGTCGGCACCCGGCCAGCCACCAGCGCCACCGCTGCGCTCAGCGTGGGCACATCCATATTGTCGAGCAGCAACTGGGTGGCTCCGGCGGCAATGCCGGGTTCGATCTGGTCGATCCGGTCCACCTCCAGGATGATCTTCGCCACGCCCGCCGCCTTCGCGCGCCGCACTGCTTCCGTCACGCCGCCGGCAACCGCGACATGATTATCCTTGATCATCGCCGCATCCCATAGCCCCATACGGTAATTCTGGGCGCCGCCCATCCGCGTCGCGTATTTTTCCAGCAGACGCAGCCCCGGTATGGTCTTGCGTGTGTCGAGCAGGGTGCAGCCGGTGCCCGCCATGGCGTCCAC
>JAGWQR010000234.1 GCA_028869975.1 Alphaproteobacteria bacterium
ACTGACAGCTACGCTGGGGCTGAATGTCGGGTTTTGAGACCGGTGTTCGTATTGGCAAACCCCGGTAAGAGCGTCTTAATACCGATAATGGTGCATAGTATAGTTAGTGCGCGGCTTCAAAGGCGGCGCTGATCCGTACGTCAACCGCATTTCCGATCATGGGCACATAGGTTTTTACCCCAAAGTCGCTGCGGTGCAGTGTGGTCGTCGCATTGAACCCGACAGTGTAGCCCTTGCTCATCGGATTTACGCCGCCGCCAACGAAACTGGCCTCCAGCGTAACCGGGTGTGATACGCCGTGGAAAGTCAGGGTGCCCATGATATGTGCCGTGCGCTCACCCGTCCTGACCACGTTGTTCGAAACAAAGTGCATGGTCGGAAACTGCGCGGCATCAAACCAGGCCGGGCTGCGTAATTCGCCATCAAGTACAGTGTTGGTGGTCGAAATGCTGGTGACAGGAATGCTGATGTCAACTTTGCTGGCGTCGATGTGTGCCGGATCAAGCGTGAGCGATCCTGAAATGCCCGTGAAATCACCGTACCAGTCGGTGAAACCCATATGGCTTACACTGAACTGGACGCGGGTATGATGCGGCTCTACGCTGTAGACCCCTGCCTTGGCACTGGTAACTGCCGGGTTGCCCGGAACACCCTGCGCGATCGACGCTCCGGAAGCGACCATGCCCAGCATAAGCATGGTGCCGGCAAATTTCAAAAAATGACGCATATATTATCTCCTTTGGTAATTGTCGGCAGTCAGGCCAAAGCCGCAATCTGTTCACGCGCTTGTGTGAGGGCTGTTTGCGCTATTTCAGGACCGAATGCCAGCCCTTCCGCAGTCACGACTTCAACATTTGTGATCCCCATGAAGCCGAGAAGTGTTTTGAGATGTGCAAGACCAAGCGCTATACCCGCAGCGTCATCATATTTGCCGCCGCGCGCGTGCGCGACAATAACCCGTTTCCCGTTGACCAGCCCTTCAGGACCCTCGGCGGTGTAGCGGAATGTCGTGCCAGCCCGCAGAACATAGTCAAACCAGCTTTTGAGCGTTGAGGGAATGCCGAAATTATAGAGCGGCAGGCCAATCAGCAGGATGTCGGCAGCGAAAACCTCTGCGATAAGTGAATCGGCCAGTGCACGCGTGGCGATGAAATCACGCCCTTCCGGGGCCTGGCGCCCAATCCCCGCCAGTGCGCTTGATGTGACATGCGGGACCGGATGTGTATCAAGGTTACGTTCGACAGATTCAATGTCAGGATGTGTCGCCAGCCATGCATCGATAAGTTGATTGCTGACGGATGCCGCCCCCGTGGCGGCGGCGCGTAAAACCAGAACTTTGCGCATTATGAACTCCCAAATCAATGGCAGGATGCCGAGAATATCCCGGTGTCTCTAGACAGGGCTGATTGCACAATCAATTATGCATGGCAATCTGCAATATTATGATATATGCTATGCAAATTCGGATATATGATGGACTGGGACGACCTACGAAACTTTCTTGCGATTGCGCGACTGGGCAGCCTGTCGGCGGCGGCGCGCGCGCTGGGCGTTCGACAATCCACAATGAGTCGACGGCTCGCTGTGCTGGAGGAGCGATCAGGTGCGCGTTTGCTTCTACGCACACCATCGGGGTATGTTTTGACTGCACTGGGGGATGCCGTGTTCAAACATGCCGAGACCATGGAGGCTGAAGCAATCAGCGCCCAGCGCAAGGTGCAGGGTTGCGATGTTGCGCTTTCTGGTTCGGTGCGGGTGACGGCAGTCGAGGTGATCGCCAACCATTTGTTAGCGCCTGCCATTGCCAGGTTGCACGCGCGCTATCCCGGTATCAGCGTCGAAGTGCTGACGGATGTACGTTCGCTCAGCCTTTCCAAACGTGAGGCGGATCTTGCTATCCGGATGACGCGTTTCGAAGGGAACGAGCTCTACGCGCGGCGGATCGCTTGCTTTGGAAGTGCACTCTATGCTTCGCCCGATTATCTCGCGCAAAATCCATGGACAGGCGAGTCGCCAAGGGGCGAGGACGGGGCTGCTTCGGCCCATTCAATCATTACAGTTCTGGAGGATCAGGCGCATCTTCCCGAAGCGAAATGGCTGCATCAGGTGCTTCCTCTCGCACGTGTTGTTGTGCAGTCGAACAGTCGGGATGCGCAGCTTTACGCGGCACTAGCGGGCCTGGGAATTGCCTGTCTGAGCCGATATCAGGCTGATCGGGAGCAGGGATTGCGCAGGTTGACGACGCCGCGCGGCCCCAGCCGTGAGGTGTGGCTCGGCGTTCATGCTGACATACGGCAGATGCCGCGCATCCGGGCCATGATCGAGGCGCTGGACAGCGAAATCGCTGCACAGGCGCCTCTCTTCGATCCGGAGTAAAAACGACCTGCTAGCGTGGTTGCGGGCGGCGCGCCTGTCTGCGTGCACTGCCGACAGGTTTTGCAGCATAATGGGGCCGTATTCTTGCTGGCTTCGTTTGTCCTGAACTCTCACCTTTGGGTGTATGTGATGAACCTGTGCGGCGCGGGTGGCCGGGGGCTGAGGATTTACCGTGAGCGTTCATTTTCTTGGAAGGGGCGGGCAGGCCTGCCGCCT
>JAGWQR010000003.1 GCA_028869975.1 Alphaproteobacteria bacterium
ACCTGCGCGCGTGTCTGCCATTCGCCGACTGGTTACGGGTTGAAAACCACCTTCGGCACATCAGCGGGTACGCAGGATTTTGACTCGGTCGAGGATTGCGACGTGATGCTGGTCATCGGCGCGAACCCGACCGATGGTCATCCGGTCTTCGCCAGCCGGATGAAGCGGCGGTTGCGCGGGAAGGATGGCAAGCCGCCCGCCAAACTCATCGTGGTTGATCCCCGCCGGATTGATCTGGTGCGCACGCCGCATGTTGAAGCGGCGCATCATCTCCCGCTTCGCCCCGGAACGAATGTCGCGGTGCTGACTGCGCTCGCGCATGTCATCGTCACCGAAGGATTGGCCGATGTGGCGTTCATAAAAGAGCGTTGCGAATTGGACGAGTATCAGGATTGGGCGGCGTTTGTGTCCGACCCCAAACGCTCTCCCGAAGCGACCGAGCCGCTGACCCGCGTTCCCGCCGCTGAATTGCGTGCGGCGGCAAGACTTTATGCCGCTGGCCCAAATAGTGCGATTTATTATGGACTGGGTGTGACCGAGCATTCACAGGGCTCATCCACCGTGATGGCGATTGCCAACCTCGCGATGGCGTGCGGGATGATCGGGCGGCGCGGCGTAGGTGTGAATCCGTTGCGCGGCCAGAATAATGTGCAGGGCGCGTGCGATATGGGCAGCTTCCCGCATGAGCTTTCGGGCTATCGCCATATTTCGGACAGCGCCGCACGCGCGCTGTTTGAGGGCGAATGGAATGTGGCGCTCGACCCCGAACCGGGCCTGCGCATTCCCAATATGCTCGACGCCGCAACCGATGGCGTGTTCAAGGGCATCTATATTCAGGGCGAAGATATTCTCCAGTCCGATCCCGATACGCGCCATGTCTCGGCGGGGCTCGCAGCGATGGAATGCGTGGTGGTGCATGATCTTTTCTTGAACGAAACCGCCAATTATGCGCATGTGTTCCTGCCCGGAAGCACGTTCCTTGAGAAGAACGGCACCTTCACCAATGCAGAGCGCCGCATCCAGCTTGTCCGCAAGGTGATGTCGCCGGTGAACGGGTATGAGGATTGGGAGATTACGCAGGCGCTGGCACATGCGCTTGGGCTGGATTGGGCCTACACTCACCCCTCAGAGATCTTGGACGAGATTGCCCGTCTCACCCCAAGTTTTGCAGGCGTATCGTTCGCGCGGCTGGATACAGAAGGCTCGCTGCAATGGCCGGTAAACGCCGCAGCACCCGATGGCTCGCCCATCATGCACATTGATGGTTTTGTGCGCGGCAAAGGCAAGTTTGTCGTCACAGACTATGTGCCGACTGACGAAAAAACCGGGCCGCGCTTCCCGCTGTTGCTCACGACCGGGCGGATTCTATCGCAATATAATGTCGGCGCACAAACAAGACGTACCGAAAATGTGGTGTGGCACGCACAGGATTTGCTCGAAATCCATCCGCTTGATGCTGAAAATCGCGGGCTGAAAGAAGGCGACTGGGTCAAGCTCACTTCGCGCGCCGGCGAAACCACGCTAAGGGTTAAAATTACCGAGCGTGTCGCGCCGGGCGTAGTTTACACCACCTTCCATCACCCGGCGACGCAGGCCAATGTTGTCACCACCGAATATAGCGACTGGGCGACCAACTGCCCCGAATATAAGGTGACAGCGGTGCAGGTCTCCCCCAGCAACGGCCCGACCGACTGGCAGGAAGATTATGAAGCACTGTCGAACCGCGCGCGGCGCATCGCGGCGATCCCAGCCGAATGACCTCGCTCGACAAGCTCATTATGATGGCCAACCAGATCGCCGCCAATCTCGCACATGAGCCTGATCCGGTGGCAGCAACGAAGCAGCATATCATCGATTTCTGGGACCCACGCATGAAGGCGATGATTAAAGCCTATGCCGGCGATCATCTGAACGACACTGCACGCGCAGCGGTGGCGCAACTTGGCTGAACCTGCTGGACTGAGGACTATACCCGCCGTCATCATCAGACCAGATGGGCGCACGCGCGGCACCCGCGCACTGCCCGTTGAAGCGCCCATCGCCATCGAGTTCAACGGGATTGGCTACGCAGTAATGATGGCGACACCTATCGATTTGGAGGATTTTGGAGTCGGTTTTGCCCTGTCTGAGCGAATTGTCGCGCGCGCCGATGCTATCAAGGCTGTCGAGGCGCATGAAACCGCGCAAGGCTGGCTGCTGCGCATTCAGATCGCGCAAAGCGCCGTCGCCCCGATGATCGAGCGGGTGCGTGTGCGCGTGTCGGAATCGGGTTGCGGGCTGTGCGGGCTAGAAAATCTGCAACAGGTCAACCGGCCACTTCCCCCGGTGACTGCGCGTATCGACGTCCCTGATATCGCCCTGTTTTCAGCGCTGGCGGCTTTACGGGCGCACCAGCTACTCAATGCCGCGACCGGCGGCGCGCATGTTGCCGCCTTCTGCGACACACAAGGCGACATTCTCCATGCCCGGGAAGATGTAGGCCGTCATTGCGCACTTGATAAGCTCATCGGTGCCCTCGCGCGTGCGCAAATCTGCACAGCGACAGGTTTTTTCCTGCTCTCGTCGCGCTGCTCGTATGAACTCGTCGAAAAAACGGTGATCGCCCGTTGCCCGCTACTGGTCACCATATCCACAGCAACGACGCTTGCCAGTACACGCGCCAAACAGGCAGGTTTAAGGCTGGTCGTGCTGGCACGCGCCGATGCGATGCTCGACATTGCGCCAGAGTGATTCCTGTGTTCAGTTTTGAGTATCGCAAATCTCGCACAGCGCGTGGATGATCGCGCTCACGGCCGGGTCTTTGAGCCGGTACCAGCGGGTTTGCGCCTCCGAGCGGATCGCGACAACATCCTCCTCGCGCAGCATGGCCAGATGCTGCGAGACCGAGGATTGCGACAGTCCCGAAAGCTCGGTCAGGCCGCTGACCGAGACCTCGCCATCATCAAGTCGGCACAGCATGAGCAGTCGCTCGGGGTGGCTCATCACTTTGAGTTTGTGCGCCATCTGTGCGGCATTGGATTTGAGCGCGGAGCTGTCCCTTTGTTTCATGCGGCCTCCTGAGGCAGGGGTACGCCGTCATCACGCAGCACGATATAAATGGCCGGGATGACAAGCACGGTCAGCAGGGTAGACGACGCCAGCCCGAACAGCAGCGAGATCGCCAGCCCCTGGAAAATCGGATCGGTCAGGATTACACTCGCGCCGATCATCGCCGCGGCGGCGGTGAGCGCAATCGGCTTGACGCGAATCATCCCCGCCTCGAGCAACACCGCCCGCAGTGGCTTGCCAGGCGCGCGCGCATGGCGGATGAAATCCACAAGCAGAATCGAGTTGCGCACGATGATCCCGGCAAGGGCAATAAAGCCGATCATCGAGGTCGCGGTGAACGGCGCACCGAAGAGGATATGGCCGAGGACAATCCCCACCAGCGTCAGCGGCACCGGGGTCAGGATCACCAGCGGCAGCTTGAACGAGCCGAACTGGCCAACCACGAGCACATAAATCCCGAGCAGCGCGACCATGAACGCCGCGCCCATATCACGGAAGGTCACCCAGGTGATTTCCCATTCGCCATCCCACAGCAGGCTGGGGTGGCTTTCATCATCGGGCTGGCCATGAAGCAGGATGTCGGGCTTTGCGAGGCCATGCCCACGCCAGTCATAATCGCCGATCGCCTGATCGACCGCCAGCATACCATAAATCGGCGCTTCATAGCGACCAGCCAGTTCGGCCGTCACCATGGTGGCACCGCGCCCATCACGCCGGTAGAACATCTGTCCGCCCTGTTCGGCGCGTACATTGACCAGCTCGCCCAGTGGTAGAAGCTGGCCGCCAGCGGCTGCCGCAACCGGGGTTGCCGCGAGCGCCCCCGACCAGTTGCGCTGCCCCTGATCCAGACCCATCTCAATCGGGAGGACATCACGCCCCTCGCCGCGCGGGACATAGCCCAGCACCGAATCGCCCATCAGCGCACCGATACTGTCATAAACCTGTTTCTCCGAAACGCCATATTGATCGAGTTTGGCGCGATCGGGCACCAGCCGGATTGTCGGACGCGGCAACCCGAAGCTGTTATCGACATCGACAATATATGGCACCGTCTTGAAAATCTTCTCGACCTCAAGCGCGGTGGCGCGGCGGCTGCCCTCATCCGGCCCGTAGATTTCGGCGAGCAAGGTCGCGAGCACCGGCGGCCCCGGCGGGGTTTCAACCACCTTGATTGAGCCGCCGGGCGGCAGCGCGATATGGCTCAACCGTTGGCGCAGATCGACCGCCACCGCGTGACTCGCACGCGAACGCTCGCTTTTGTCCTTCAGGCTGACCATCAGATCACCCTGATTGGGCTGCGCACGCAAGAAATAATGCCGCACCAGCCCGTTGAAATTGAACGGGGCGGAGGTGCCCGCATAAGCCTCCATCGCCGCGACTTCAGGCACGGCGCGCGCCGCCGCCGCCGCCTGCTCCAGCACGCTCGAGGTCGCCTCAAGGCTGGTGCCGGCGGGCATATCGAGCACAAGCTGCACCTCACTCTTATTATCAAACGGGAGCAGCTTGACCGTCACCGCCTTGAAATAGAACATCGAGCAGGCGATGAGCGTCGCCACGCCAACCCCGAGCAAAAAGCGCCAGGCACTGCCGCGCGTCGCGATGATCCGCTTGGCGAAACGCGCATAAAAAGCGCCCAGCTTGCCACCATGCGCACTTTCATGCTCATGCGCGCTCATCAGCGCCGAGCGGGCGAAGCGGATCATCAGCCAGGGCGCGATGATGACCGCCACAAAGAAGGAAAACAGCATCGCTGCCGAAGCGTTAACCGGAATCGGTGCCATATACGGCCCCATCAACCCCGATACGAACAGCATCGGCAGCAGCGCCGCCACCACGGTCAGCGTTGCGACAATCGTCGGGTTGCCGACCTCGGCCACTGCATCCACGGCCGCATCAATCCGGCTGCGGCCATCGCACATCGCCCAGTGGCGCGCGATATTCTCGATCATCACAATCGCGTCATCAACCAGAATGCCGATCGAGAAAATCAGCGCGAACAGGCTGACCCGATTGATCGTGAAGCCCATGATCTTACTCGCAAACATGGTGAGCAAAATGGTCGTGGGGATAACGATGGCGGTCACGCCTGCCTCACGCCAGCCGATCGCAAAGCCGATCAGCAGCACAATCGACACGGTGGCGAGCGCCAGATGCTCGATCAGTTCATTAGCCTTGTCGTTGGCGGTGGCGCCATAATCGCGCGTCACCGCAACATTGACACTATCCGGAATCAGGCTGCCTTTGAGCAGTTTGACCCGGCTGAGCACATCTTGAGAGACCGTAACTGCATTTGCGCCCGCGCGTTTGGCAATCGCCAGGCTGACGGCAGGGCTCATCACCCAGCTGGCCTTGCTATCGTGCGCCCAGCGCCAGCTCCGCGCCTGATCCTGGCTTGGTGCCTGAATTATATGCGCGACATCCGACAGCAGCACCGGCGTACCCGTTGCGCTGCGCACGATGATATTTTGTAACTCTTGTAAATCTGACAATGGCTGGCCGGCCGTAACATTCACTTGTGCGCCGGCTTCACGCATCTGCCCTGCCGGAAAGGCGCGATTGGCCTGACTAATTGCCCCGATCAGATTGGATAGCGGCACATGTTGCGCGGCCAGTTGGGCCGGATCGGGCACCACGCGCAGCGCCTCACGCTGGCCGCCGACGATGAACGTCAGCCCGACATTATCCACCTTGGCGATTTCAGTGCGCAGCTTGCTCGCCTGATCGTAGAGCGACTGATCGTTCCATACGCCCGGGGCATTGGGCTGTGGCGTTAATGTCAGAACCACTATCGGCACATCATTGATACCGCGAATCGTGACTTGCGGCGGTGGAATCCCCACCGGAATCCGGTCGAGATTGGCCGCGAGCTTTTCGTTGATGCGTGTGATCGCAACTTCTGGATCGGTGCCAACATTGAAGCGTGCCGTCACCAGCACGCCGTTATCCTGCGCCGTAGTATAGACATGCTCGACCCCGCTCAGGCTCTTGACGATCGTTTCGAGCGGCTTGGCCGCCAGCTCAACCGAATCTGCGGCAGACAGGCCCGGCGTCGCCACCCGGATGTCGACCATCGGCACCGAGATTTGCGGCTCTTCCTCACGCGGGATCGTAATGGTCGAAATCAAACCGACGATGATTGCCGCCAGCAGGAACAGCGGCGTGAGCGGTGATCTGATTGTGGCGCGGGTAATCCGCCCGGAGATGCCAAGCTTCATGGGCGATGACCCGGATTGGCAACTCCGATCAGCGTGTCACCAGCGCTGACCCCGGAGAGAATTTCACGCACGGCACCCTCGGCGGGTGCGGTCTGCACCGGCACGGCGCTGGCGCTGCCATCCTTGCCCAGTATCGTCACATAATCGAGGCCGTACCGGGTCGTGATATAACTGGCGGGCACCAGCAGCGCGGTGCGTATCCCCGCCGCCACTCTGGCCGCAACCCGCTGCCCGATAAAATGACTGTCCAGCCCCGGCACATTAACATCGGCGCTGAGCAGCCCGGTCTGCACATCGGGATAGATTTTGGCAATCGTGCCGCTTGCCGCGAGCCCATCCGGTCTGGTCAGCAGCACGCGCCCGCCAACCGCCACCTTTCCGGCCAGCGTCTCGGGCATATGCAGACGCAGCACCACCGGCCCCGCCGTTATCTCTGCAATCGCCATGCCGGGCGAAACGGGTGATCCGGCCGGCACATCGGCCCTCAGCACACGGCCATTCGCCGGCGCAATCAGCGCGCCCTGCCCCGCCATGGCGTTGACCGAAGCTTGCTGCGCACGCGCCGCACTGATCTGTGCCGCAGAGGCCTTGGCTGCCGCTTCTGCCTGATCGAGCCGCGCCTTGGCGTAAACCCCGTTCTGATAGAGAAAGCGTACGCGTTCCAATTCAGCCTGTGCGGCATTAGCCTGCGCTGAGGCGGCGGCCGCCTGCGCACCATAGGCACCCGCCTGATAGCCAAGCTGGCTGTCCGTGACCCGCCCGATCACCTGCCCCCGGTGCACAATATCTCCGGCGCGAACACTCAGCGACGAGAGAATACCGGGAATGCGCGCAAAAACCTGCGCCTGATCGACTGTCGCCACTTCGGCACTTACATCCTGCAAGTCGGTTGTCTGGCTTGAGGCAAGCGTCAGCCTTGGCCCGGACAGGGCCTGCACGGGCTGGGTCGTGGCGGTATCCGAACCCCCGCACGCCACGAGCGGCAGCGCCAGCAAGGTCAGTGGCAATAATGTCGCGCGCATCATCATTCTCCCTAGAGGCCCTTCTCCGTTCAGTATGCTACCGGGAAGCCGGCAGAGCGCCAGGCTCCGAAGCCACCCGAGAGCTTTGTATCTACGGTCGATCCTTCTGCCTTGCATCGGTCCAGCGCGATACTCGCGCGCTTGCCACCCAGACAATTCAGCACAAGGGTTCTGCCTCTCGCTTCCGGAAGTTGCGACGGTCTGAATTGTGACAAGGGGAGATTGATTGCGTCCGGAATATGCCCTGCTGCAAATTCATGCGCCTCCCGGACATCAACAATCTGTACAGACCCCATGTTGAGCATCTGAGCCAATTCCGGAGCGGAAATATCTCGATGCCTTGCCTTCCCAAAACCAAAAATCATGATGTCCTATTCCTTGTTGAGGCAGCCATTTCGATCTGGATATGGCAAACCGCGAACATTGAATGTTGCATATATTCTATTTATTGTATATTAGTCAATACTGATGTAATCACGGGTTCAAATTTTTACCCATTCCCAGGCCAATGAACCGCATGGAGGATCATAATGTCTCTGTTACGCTCCACATACTCAAACAATATCTACACAATCTATACGGCTGCGCTGCTTGTGGCCGGTGCCGGATTGGGGACGCCTGCGCTTGCGCAAACGATTACCAATCCTGCGTCAGAAAATCTGCGCGCTACGATCAACGCTGCGCTTGACCATGCACCGGCCCTTGCCGAAGCACGCGCCGATGAAAGTGCCGCCAGGGCTAAACTCGCTGGGGCCAAAGCCGAGCGCAATCCCAAACTGGCGGTGGATGGTTATGCCGGTGTAGGCCGAATCGACAATGGCGGCTTTTTTGGATTTGGTTCGGCGCATACCACGCCTTACGCGATCAACGCCACGGGTGAGATGCCACTTTATACCGGCGGGCGCACCAGCGCGGGGATCGAACAGGCCAGTGGCGGTGTTCGTCTGGCGCGTCTGCAAAGTGCGCAGCGCCGGCTGACTGTTGTCGTGGAGGCCGTTGCAACTTATACAGAGGTACTTTCGGCACGACAGCTTGTTGCACAATATCAAAAGCTCACGCAAGAACTTTCCGAAGTCGAACGCCAGTCTGAATTGCGTTTCAAATCGGGTGAAATTCCAAATTCCGATCTGGCGACAGTACACGCGCGCAAGGCCGAAGGCGATGCAGGGCTGGCCGATGCAGAAGGGCGTCTGACCTCCGCCGAGGCGCATTATCAGCAACTTACCGGCACAGCAGCAGGGAATCTGGGAACAGTCCCAGCACCCCCGGCCACCCCTGTTTCACTGGGCGAAGCGCTGGAGGCCGCGCGTCGCACCAATCCCATACTCAAACAGGCAGATGTGACCGTGGATGTGGCGCGCTCCGGAGTCCATGCGGCCAAGGCCGATCGGCTTCCCACAGTCGGCGCATTCGCGCAGGCGGGTCGTGATTATGACGAGTTTTTCCCGGGTTACCATGCCAATACCGTGATGGTGGGTGTACGCGGCCATTGGGCGCTCTGGTCAGGCGGGCGCGTTTCCTCAAAGGAAGATGCCGCCAATGCCGAGGTCTCCGCTGCGCAAGCGCGCGCTGATGCGGCCCGTCGAGAGATTGAAAGTGCGGTGATTGATGCCTGGTCAGCTTATCAGACCGCCAAAGCGGTGCTCAATGCCTCGTCGGCGCGCACCCAGGCCGCAAGCGAAGCACTTCGCTCGGCGCAGCTTGAAGCCAAGGTGGGGTCCATCTCTACGCTGACTCTGCTCGATGCGGAACGTGAACTGATCCAGGCCGAAGCCAGCGAGATTGATGCACAAGGCCATCGCCTGGTTGCCGCCTGGCGGCTCAATGCCCTGAGTGGGAACATCCTGTTCTGACTTTTGATTTCTGACTTGCAGAACAATAAGGAACTAGGCAGCGACATTCTCTCATCAATGCGCAGCATATGCAGGAGAGTGCGCGTACATTTTCAGGTTGGTGTCAGAATCAGATGCTAGTCGATGTTCAGGAGAGAAGTTGCTCGCCTTGATTCGGGATAATAAAATGGAACTACAACCGCAGCATTATGACCGTCGTTCACAGCTTTTGCATTGGAGCATTGCATTGCTGATCCCCTTTCTGTGGATTGGCGCACATCTCATCGATAATTTTGCCAAAGGCGCACC
>JAGWQR010000235.1 GCA_028869975.1 Alphaproteobacteria bacterium
TCTAGTAGCGTGAATCCTTGGGCTTCGGGTCTTTGGGCCAGTCCTTTACCTTGTCGGGGAAGTCCGGTCGCGGCTGGTGCGAGAAGAATTCGCCAAGATCAACGGCATCCTGATCGCTCATCGCGCTGCCCTGCGAAATCGGGAATTTCTGGCGCGCAGCCACCGGCATATTCATTTTCACAAAACCGGCGGCCGTATAGGTACGCGCAATGCCGGCACCGATATTATAGGAATGCGCCCCCCAGAGCGGCGGAAGTACCCATTCTCCCTTGCTATTCTGCACCCCTTCGCCATTCTTGCCATGACAGATCGCACATTGTTCGCCATAAAGCTGCTGGCCGCGCACCGGGTTCGGAATGATTTTCATGGAAATTTTGCTGGTGCCGCGTCCTGGAATTTTGCCGCCCATCTTTGCGTTGCCACGCATCCACTCAAAATAGGCGAGCATCGCCCTCATATCGGCTGAATCGACGGGCAATTTACGCCCGTTCATCGAACGCAAGAAACATCCGTTGATCCGGTCGGCCATACTGATGACTTTGCCTGCGCGCGGCGCATAGCTTGGAAATTGAGCAATCAGGCCATTGTAGGGGCTGCCTTTGGCCACGGTTCCGCCGTTAAGGTGGCATGAATTGCAATCGAGTGCTGCGCCAACATTGTGTGGCAACAACGTGTGCGTATCCATGTTGAGCTGCATCCCACGCACGAGCTGCGTCGCATTGGGTGCGCTAATCATGTCAGCAAAGAGGGGGGTAATATAAGGTTCCGGCGCGCCCGATTGTGCACCAAGCGCACGACGCACGGAGGCCACATCCGATTCGCTGACCGAATTTTGCGCTGCACCGCCCCAACTCGACTTTACAAAACCGATAATCTCGGCAAGCTCGTTATCCTTGAGCTGGCTGAGCGCAGGCATGGTGAAAACATGAGGTGCATCCGCCGTTTTCGCACTGTGCGCGCCCGTCAATACGATATGGATGAGCGTTGCCGCGCCCGCGCTGGTCACCGCCGGATTTTGTGCGAGCGGCGGGAAGATGCCGCTGATCCCCGCACCATCTTTGCGGTGGCACGAACTGCAAAACTGCACATAGCCAAGCCCGCCGCGCGACGTGTAAAGATTATCCGGGATTTTGACAGCCACAAACCCTGTATTGGTACCGCCGCTCAAGCCTTCAAAATAATGACCCACGGCAGCAAGATCATCATTTGTCCAATACTGGCTGCTATGTTCGACTTCGTCTACCATGTTGCCGGTGAGGGTTGCATAGGGGTTGCGCCCAGTTTTGAGCGCCGTCGCAATTCCACCGGCCGCCCAGATATGGCGGAGATCGGGGGCCTGCCAGTTTTCAACCACGGCACCGGCAAGGTAGTTGCCCCCTGCCCCCATCGACTTTTCCTGGAAAGCAAGCCCGCGCGGCGTGTGGCACGCGCCGCAATGCCCCAATCCCTGTACGATATAGGCACCCCGGTTCCAGGCCGCATCATGCGCCGGATCGGAAGTGAAGGGTTGCAGATTGCCAAAGAATTTGCGCCAGCCAGTCAGCGTGAAGCGCATCGAGAAGGGCCAATACATGCCCGAGGGCTTGTTGGTTTGCGCCACCGGCTGCACACCCTTCATCATATAGGCATAGAGATCACGCATGTCTTCAGGGGCAATTCGCGCAAAGGACGGATAGGGCATGGCCGGATAAAGATTATGCCCGTCCGCCGCCATGCCATAGCGCAGGGCCCGGTCAAACTGCGCAAAGCTGTACTTGCCGATACCGGTCTGTGGATCCGGGGTGATGTTGGTGGAGTAAAGCGGGCCGAACGGCGTTTCGAGCGGACGCCCGCCCGCTAATGGCTGGCCGCCATCGGCCGTATGACAGGCCGCGCAATCGCCCAGCGTGGCGAGATATTTGCCCCGCGCGATCCTGTCCGGCGACATCACAACCTTGCTCTGGTCGAAGTTCTTCAGATCCGCACCGGGATCATTGAAAACGCCATAGGCTGCTCCCATCCCTGCCAGCAGCACAGTGCCCGCCGCCAGCCACATGGTTTTCCCCGAAAAGCGCATCCTCACTCTTCCTATCGTTATTTTATATCGGCCTCGTAGGACTTGAAGCCATAATGATGGAAAATCTTCTGCGCGGGCGCAGAACGCAGGAATTGCAGCCACAACCTGCCCGCCTGCTTATGCACGGCGGCCTTCACCAGCCCAGCCGCATAAATTGCGGTCGTATTCTGGTGGGCAGGAATATCGACATGCATGATCGGGTGCCCTGCCTGCTCCTGGAAAATGGCTTCGGATTGCCATGTCACGCCTGCATCCGTCTTGCCTTGCATCAGCCATAATGGTGTCTGGCGATGGTGGATTTGGGTCAGCGTTGTGCTCCCTGCCTTGACCTTGGTATCATACACCGCCGTGTTGAGCGCTTCACCGCCGGCCTTCACGAGACTGGACTGAATCTGGCGGGCAATCCCCTCCCATTTCGGATCAGGCATAGCGAGCCTGACGTCCGGCCCGGCCAGATCATTGAGCGACTTGATCCCCTTGGGATTGCTCTTGGGCAGCATGATGGTCAGCGTGTTGGTGGCGTAAGCGGTGGGCGGGCCAATAAGCACCCCTTCGTCAATACCCTGCTGCACCCGTTTCATGCCTGCCGCATAGACATCCGCCTGCGCCTTGATCGTCAGATTGCCGATCGAGATCAGCCCCCCATTCTTGATCTGCGCATAGACGCGCCCCGGCGGAATGGTTTCATAATAAATCCGCCCCGCATAGGCCGGATGCTCATAGACAAATTCCTTGACCAGGGGCGCCATCGCGAAAAAATAATTTCCGCCGACAAAGATGTTGAGCAGCGAGCCTTGCGGGTTGCCATGAAAATCCGGCGCGTCGTCAATCTGCGTGATCGTAAAATCCATACCACTACCACCCCGTACCTGATTGGCAGGATTGTTGGCCCCATGGCTCCAGGGTGGATATACCGAATCCTCCGCACGCGCCTGGCTCGCGGCCAGCGCCATAGCCGATGCAAACAGCATCGAAACTCTAGTCAATCGGAACATATTCATCTTCCTGTTCAAATTAAGGCAACAACTCAGTTTGCCGAGCCATTATTTGATATAATGAAATCCGGCGTTTTGCAGTTCGACTATCGTGCCAACCACGCCTGGAGTCAGCACGACATCTGGCAAAAGATGATTGGTAAATTCGGCAGCTAGTTCCTCATGGCCAAGATGATCCGGATTATTACCTTTCTCGATCTGCGCGCCGGTAAACTCCCAGATGGCATTGTGACAGGCGAGGAAGATCACGCCACGCCGTTGCAGAGTATCGATGCTGTTGGCCGCAGGCGAGTAAACACCTTTCAGCCCTTCCACATCCGCCGGATTGGCACCCGCCGCGTTCGGCCGTGCTGCGAAAGGATTCCCTGCCGTTGCGGGAGCTTTCTTCAGGAGTGTGCCGAGCTTGTACTTGTCCCAGATATAGTCATCATAGAGTGCCCAGTGCGCCGCTCCGTGCGTGGCGGAAACCAGCTGAAAATCGGGATGACGATAGCCAAATACCTGCACATTCAACGAATTGCGCATCAGGTTGAGCCAGGGGCCCTCGATGTCCACCATGTCCCACACCTGCTTTGGGCCAGCCCTGTAGGCTTTGAGCGTGGCAATTGCTTGCGCATCCCAATCCGACGGATTGGTCAGGATCATGTCCACCCTTTTATAATCACGGCGACCTTTGGCATGTTCAAGCGCAGTATGCAGCGCTTTCAACGACATCGAGCCTTTCGGTGTCAGGTCAAGCGGTGCGGCCTCTATACTCGTTGCAACGGCGCCCGCAACAACCGAACCCACCATGGCCACTGAACCCGCAGTCAGAAAATCCCTGCGTTCTCTGGAATAAGACATAGCCTCTCCTTTTCAGCGTTGCCAAAGCGGCAACGAATCTTTATATTCTAATCTTGGTATATGTTCTAACAGGCTTTACATCTTATGCAACGATGAAAATGCAATTGTCTGGGGTCTGTAAGAGTTGATCGACGTGCCTAGAAAACGGGCATCAAGGCAGTTTTCTCTCATCGCACGATTAACCTAACCCTCCCTCGTGCAAATGATTGGGGATGAGGCGAGAGTGTGAAAACAAGAAAAATATAATTATTTAGTAGTATTAGAAATGTGTTCCTAAAGTCAAGCCAATATCAAAACGCTGGTCACCTCCATAATATGGATCACCATTGCCGTAGCTATGATCCATAAGTTCCACGCCCGCATAATATTTATGAGAGAGGAGATAATTCAAGCCAATACCAAATTCAGCGCCTGCGTAATTATAATTCGCGTTTGCATATTGGGTGGCACCTGTGGCATCGATATAGGAATAATTTATATTTGATTTCATGCGGTTGTAGCCAACCTTTCCATAAACCAGAAAGCGCCGACTCGCCACAAATCCTGCGCGTAGTCCGAGCGAGTAATTATCCCCGGCACAGGTCATACAGCCACTGGCGGCGCCAAACGGCGTCTCATACCGGGCATACGGCCCTACTGTAACATGGCTGCTGACCGGCATGTCATAGCCGATTTCGCCGCCGGCGTTAAAATTACTGCCGAGTTGGACACTGTTTGAATAGCAATTGCCATAAATGTCGCAATACCCTCCGTTACCGGGGGCAGACAAAGAACTCCAATCGACCTGAATCTGTGCGCGGGCCCCGGAAAAATCGGTCATCTTCGCTTGAGGAATCACCCGGCCGTAATTTGGTGGCCCTGACACCGGCCCGGGATAGCCCTGCGCCGGATAATTTTGAGGCGGATAATTTTGCGGACCGCCCTGCGCCGGATAATTTTGTGCAAACGCTGAACCGGACACCATCAGCAACAAGGTAGACGCAGCCGCCAAAATCTTATTCATACAGAGACCTCTAATGTTACGCTCGCTAGCATACGATTTCACTCGGTAATATCCTTCGATCACACAGTAACACAGGTTGATGGCTGATTCAGCGACCCTTCCCTTCCCATGACCCGAAGCGCATATACATGCATCGAGGTACGACTCGGGCGGGAGAGAATTGTTATGACCAATGTCATCGATATGGAAAATGTGATCGACATCAGCAATGAGACCAAAGCGGAAATCGCACTGACCCGGCGCACGCTGGGCGGTTTGTTCTTCACCGGATATGCGCTCGCTGCTGTTTCGGCGCAGGCCACGCCGATCATAACCGACGCCAAAGGCCTGGTTATCGCTGAACCGCTGATCCCCAATGGCGTGCCGCATCCACTGCCCGCCTATCTGGCGCGTCCAGACCGCCCCGGCCACCACCCGGTTATCATCGTTGTCAACGAAGTGTTCGGCATTCATGCCTATATCAAGGATATATGCCGTCGCCTCGCGCATCTCGGCTATGTCGCGATTGCTCCCGCCTTCTTTTATCGTTCCGGGGTTGATCTGGCGCAGATTCCACTGAGTGACTTTGCGACCCGGATTATGCCTGTTGTATCTCAGGCCAGCGATGCCCAGGTTGATGGCGATGTGAGCGCCACGACCCGCTGGCTGAAGGCACAGAGCTTCGTCGATCCGCACAAGATCGGCATCACCGGTTTCTGCTGGGGCGGGTCGGTCGTGTGGCGCAACTGCATGACCAATCCTGATTTGCGCGCGGGCGTCGCCTGGTATGGGCGGCTGGAAAAACTCAAGACGCTCGCGGCAGAATTGCGTGTGCCGGTGCTCGGCCTGTATGGCGCGCTTGATCAGGGCATTCCGCAAGCGGACGTGCAGCAAATGGCGGCGGGCATCGCCCAAGCGCACAAGACGGGGTCGTCTATCCATGTTTATCCCGATGCCGGGCATGGCTTCCACGCCGATTATCGTGACAGTTACAACGCGCATGACGCCGCAGATGGCTGGGCGCGGATGCTCGCGCATTTTCGTGCGCACGGCGTCGATTAACTGCTGACCATAAAAATGGGCCGACGCTTGACGCCGGCCCGAGGCAATGTTCGCAGGAGGAACATGGTGACGGGGCGGGGTTCTGGCACCCCGCACCCGAATTTCGCATCAGTAATTGTAGGCGCGTTCGCCATGATCCGAGAGATCGAGACCCTGGAGTTCGGCCTCTTCGCTTGGACGCAGGCCCATCACCTTATCCACGATGAAGTAGAGTATCAGCGAGCCAAGACCTGACCAGAGCAAAGTCATCACCACGGCGGTAAGCTGGATCTTGAACTGGCCGAAATAATCGAACACCGCTTTGGGATCGACAAAGCCCGTTCCCGGATGCACCGTATAATCGGTGATGCCCTGGCCCCCCAGCACCGGTGCAACCAGCACGCCGGTCATCAGTGCGCCGAAAATCCCACCAATGCAATGCACGCCAAACACATCCAGCGCATCATCATATTTGAACTTGTTCTTCACATAGGTGACCATGAAGAAGCACAGTGGCGACACGAGGAAGCCCAGCACGATCGAGCCCATCACCCCGGCATAACCGCTCGCCGGCGTAACCGCGACCAGCCCGGCCACAACCCCTGATGCCGCACCGAGCAGAGAAGGCTTGCCGTGCACGATCTTGTCGCACAACGCCCAGGAGACCCCGGCCGCCGCCGTCGCCATGAAGGTATTCATGAACGCGACTGCCGTCACGCCGGTGGCTTCCAGGTTGGAACCGGCGTTGAAGCCGAACCAGCCAACCCACAGCAGCGAGGCACCGATCATGGTCATGGTCAGCGAGTGCGGAGCCATGATGTCTTTGCCAAAGCCTTTGCGCTTGCCAATATAAAGTGCACCCACCATGCCCGCGATACCGGCATTGATATGCACAACGGTGCCGCCGGCAAAGTCGAGCGCACCCCACTGATTGAGCAGTCCGGCATGGCCGACAACCTCGGCAACCTTCGTCTTGGTGTGGGCCGCCGCATCCGCCAGCGCCGCCGTGCCCATCGCGTCCGGTCCATCCCAGCACCACACCATATGTGCGATCGGGAAATAGACGAACGTGACCCACAGCACCATAAACACCATCATCGAGCTGAACTTGATCCGTTCTGCGAACGAGCCCACGATCAGCGCTGGCGTGATGCAGGCAAAAGTTGCCTGGAACGCCACATAGGCCAGTTCGGGGACATAGACGCCGTTCGAGAATGTGGCCGCTTGGGCGTTGGAATCAACACCGGCAAGAAACGCCTTGCTGAAACCGCCCACGAATGGTGCAGTCCAGCCAGAACCTGCCGTAAAAGCCATCGAATAACCATAGATGCACCACACCACCGCAACAATACACACGATCATCAACACTTGCATCAACACACTGAGCATATTCTTTGTGCGCACCAGGCCACCATAGAA
>JAGWQR010000236.1 GCA_028869975.1 Alphaproteobacteria bacterium
AGCGGTCGCAAGCGGTGCCGTGGTTTCGAAAACCACACCCACGACATCGCGGTGATCGGCGGGATTCACAACCTGCCGCTTGGTACCTGGGCCGATTCCGGGGTGGGCTTCCCACGCCATGCTCGCGCTTTCGCGTAAGGACAGCGTGAGCGCGGCGAGGGTGGTTTCGTCACTCAGGTCGAGTCCGCATGAATTGCGACGTTCCGTATAAAGATCGCCAGGCAGAGAAATCTGGTCATGACGCGCGCCCGGATGCGGCATGGCGCGGACCTGGTCGACCGGATCCATGACCAACTCTTCGATCGATACGGCAGGATCGGCGATGCGGTTGACGAAGGACGAATTGGCGCCGTTCTCGAGAAGGCGGCGCACGAGGTACGCCAGCAAAGTCTCATGCGTGCCAACCGGGGCGTAGATCCGGCAAGGCCGGTCCAGCTTCGCCTTGCCGACCACCTGTTTGTAAAGCGGCTCGCCCATGCCGTGCAGGCACTGGAACTCATAGCGGTCGACTGCGAAATCGGGTCCGGCAAGGTGATAGATGGCCGCCAGCGTTTGCGCATTGTGGGTCGCGAATTGAGGGAACACGGTGTCGGGCGCGGCCAGCAGTTTTTGGGCGCAAGCGATATATGCGACGTCGGTGTGTACCTTGCGCGTATAGACCGGGAAGTCGGCGAGGCCATCGACCTGCGCGCGTTTGATCTCGGTGTCCCAATAGGCGCCCTTCACCAATCGGACCATGATCCTATGCTTCGACCGATGGGCGAGATCGATGATCCAGTCGATGACGAAGGGGCAGCGCTTGCTATACCCCTGCACGACGAAACCGAGGCCGTTCCATTCGGCGAGTTCGGGATCGAGGGCCAGACTCTCAAGCAGATCGAGCGAAAGTTCGAGCCTGTCCGCCTCTTCGGCATCAATGTTCAAACCGATATCGTAGCATTTAGCGAGCAGAGCGAGATTGCGCACGCGCGGCAGCAACTCGCACATCACACGTTTGGCCTGCGCACGTACGTAGCGAGGGTGCAACGCCGAGAGTTTTATCGAAATCCCGGGGCCTTCGTAGACACCGCGGCCCTTGGCGGTCTTCCCGATCGCGTGGATCGCGCGCTCATAATCGACATAGTAGCGTTCGGCATCCGCCATCGTCGTGGCGGCCTCGCCGAGCATGTCGTAGCTGTAGCGGAAGCCTTTGGATTCGAGGGCGCGCGCGCGATTTATCGCTTCGCCGATGGTCTCGCCGGTGACGAACTGCTCGCCCATCATTCGCATGGCGAGATCGACGCCGCAGCGGATCACGGGCTCGCCGGCCCTTGCAACCAGGCGGGCCAATGCGGCCCCAAGGCCGCGATCATCGACGCTGCCGACGAGCTTGCCGGTGACGACGAGGCCCCATGTCGCGGCATTCACGAACAGCGACCTGCCGCCGCCTAGATGTGCCCCCCAGTCGCCCTCGGCAATCTTGTCCCGGATCAACGCATCGCGTGTTGCGTCATCCGGAATGCGGAGCAGCGTCTCTGCGAGGCACATGAGCGCGACGCCTTCCTCACTCGACAGCGAGTATTCCTGGACGAGGCCTTCGACGCCGGTGCCTTTATGGTTGCTGCGCAGCGTTGCAACGAGCTCTCGCGCTGTGTTGTGGATCGCCGCCTTAGTGGCATTGTTGAGGGTCGCAGCTTCGAGAAGTGGCGCTAGGCATTTTGCTTCGTCTCGCCGGTATGAATCGGTGATGGTCTGGCGCAATGCAGTGGGCTGGCGGATAGCGGGCGCAAAGTCAGCGAAAGCGGGCTGTTCGGTCATGGCTCCATTATTACGCCAAGCCCTTTTGTCGATCTGTCCTATTTGATACTATATGAGCGGCAAACAGTCTTATTTGAACAGTGAATTGCGGTGAAAAATATGGAAATTGGCGTATCTGAGGTCGAATTGGATGTCTTCGATCGGAAAATTCTCTCTGTTCTGGCTGAGGATGGTCGGATCAGCGTCACCGACCTTGCCAGGAAAGTTGGACTGTCGAAGACGCCTTGCCATCTGCGCATGCGCCGGTTGATCGAGACGGGTGTTATCACGGGATTCCAGGCAGCCATGGATCCCGCGATGCTCGGTATCGATCATGTCGCTTTTACAGAGGTCAAGCTCTCAGATACCAGGGAAAAGGCTCTCGAAGAGTTCAACGCGGCGGTGCGCCGGATTCCTGAGGTTGAGGAGTGTCACATGATCGCGAGCAGCTTCGATTATCTGCTCAAAGTCCGTACACCCGATATCCGACGATATCGCCTCGTCTTGGGGGAACGTATTTCGAGCCTTCCGCACGTCGCCAGCACCTCGACCTTTGTCGCAATGGAAACCGTGAAGGATCGCTAATCGGCCATTCGAGGAAGAAAATCTGCCTCCATCAGGCCACGCGCTGGAGCATACCGAACACATCGCGCGCATCGTCAGGATCAGAATATGAACAACGGAGTAAAAGTGTACGAGTTGTGGAAGGTCAGGTTTGAACGCCAGTAGATAATTGACGGCAAGTCCCGCAAATTACAGAAACATAACAGGCCCGATTGGTATATCTATACGCACACTTTCGGAGCGCGCGAACAACTGAATGTTCAAGCTTATGTCCGTTACGGAGGCAAATGTCAGTTCATCCGCCGCTCAGTGCCTGAAACAGCACAATCTCGTCGTACGGGGACAGGGACTGCTCCAGATCAAAGATCTGCACACCGTTGATGAAGCAGCGCATGTGCCTGCGGATATGTCCTTGCTCATCAATGACGCGAAAGCGGATGCCGGGGTAAGCGGTGTCGAGATTATCGAACAGCGCATTGAGCGTGGCTGTTTGACGTCAGCACCCATGGCCCAGAAAGTGGGTTGAGAAATTAGGAGGGTTTTGGTCTCATCGTAGTCGATAAGGACACGAAGATGAGACCAAAACTAACGACACCCCGATCCCTTGGCGAGAAGGTGATCAAAGACATTCGGCGCGCCACGCGCCGTCATTATTCTGCTGAGGATAAAATCCGCATTGTGCTCGACGGGTTACGCGGCGAGGAGACGATTGCCGAACTATGTCGCCGTGAGGGGATCGCGCAAAGCCAATATTACGTCTGGTCGAAGGAGTTCATGGAGGCTGGAAAGCGGCGGCTGGCGGGTGATACTGCGCGCGCCGCAACCTCCGATGAAGTGAAGGGGCTGCGCCGCGAATCTGCAGCACTGAAAGAAGCCGTCGCCGATCTCACGCTCGAGAACCGCCTCCTTAAAAAAGCATGATCGCGGATGTGGGAGACGACGAATGAGGTATCCTGCACCCGAAAAGCTCAAGATCATCAAGCTCGTCGAGCAATCGCATTTATCCGCACGTCTTACTTTGGAAAAACTCGGCATTGCCCGGCGGACGTTCAATCGCTGGTATGACAAGTTCCTCACTGACGGCCCTGAAGCACTCGAGGACAAAGTGTCACGGCCAAGCCGGGTGTGGAACCGGCTGCCACACGAGGTACAGAACCAGATCGTCGAAATGGCGCTGGAATACTCTGAGCTATCCCCACGCGAGTTGGCCGTGCGCTTTACCGAGGAGAAGCGTTACTTCGTCTCGGAATCAACGGTGTATCGCCTGCTCAAGGCGCATGATCTGATCACCAGCCCAGCCTTCATCGTCATCAAGGCGGCCAACGAGTTCAAGCATAAAACTGAGCGACCCAACGAGATGTGGCAGACCGATTTTACCTACTTCAAGATCATCGGCTGGGGCTGGTTCTATCTTTCGACGGTGCTCGACGACTTCTCGCGCTACATCATTGCTTGGAAACTCTGCACCACCATGTGTGCCAGTGATGTCACCGACACGCTGGAACTGGCCCTAACCGCCTCTGGCTGCGATCAAGCCCATGTCCTGCACAAGCCAAAGTTGCTGTCAGACAATGGGCCCAGCTACGTTGCCGCCGATCTCGCCACATGGATCGAAGCGAAGAGTATGAGCCATGTCCGTGGTGCGCCGTTCCATCCGCAAACCCAGGGGAAAATCGAACGCTGGCACCAGACCCTGAAGAACTGCATCCTGCTCGACAATTACTTCTTACCCGGCGACCTCGAAGCCCAGATCGGGGCATTTATCGAGCACTACAATCACTGCCGCTACCACGAGAGCCTCAACAACCTCACGCCCGCCGACGTCTATTTTGGCAGAGGCCCTGCCATCCTCAAAGAGAGAGAAAGGATCAAACGCAGCACACTCGGAAACCGGCGCTTGCAATACCGCAAGTTAGCCGCGTAAAATCAAACCAAGATGAGGCCAAAACCCTCCGTTCCCAAAAATTAAACTTTGGGCCAAATGTTATGACGACGGACA
>JAGWQR010000237.1 GCA_028869975.1 Alphaproteobacteria bacterium
CCAGGTGATCGGCGCCACCAGCAGCTTGCCCAGATCCTTGTTCTCCGCGCCTGTATCCATCTGTCGTGTAGCTCCTGATTGCGGCGTACGACGCGGTAGTGCAATCGACACGACCACCAGCATTACAAGCCCCAGCACCTCCAGCCAGATCACCGATGACGCCTTGAAATGATCGATAACCATGCCACCCAGCACATTGGCAATCGCATAGCCCAGCGATCCCCAGAGCCGCGCATGGCCATAATTGACCCCGCGCCCGGAAAGCGTCAGCGCATCGGTGAGCGGCAGCACCGGCCCCGCAAAAAAGCCCGCCAGAATAATCAGCCCGAGCACGAACAGATAGCTGGTCGACAGCGCGAGCAGCCCGGTTGCCGCCATCGCCACCACCGCCGCGACGATCAGCATCATCCGCCGCCCCGTGCGTTCTGCGAGATAAGAGAGCGCGGGCTGCCCGGCGGTGCGCGCGACCAGCGCGGCCGCGCCCAAAGTCGCCGCCCAGGCCGCAAACCCGCGTGAATCCACCCATAGCGTGAAGAAGGGCGTGTTAATCCCGAGATAGAAGAAATAGGCGAAATAAACGAGGCTGACGCGTAATGTTAGTCTGTTGACCGCACTTCCCCCTGTAATCATGCTGGCGTAGCCAAGCTCATCTTAATTGCAAGTGGCCGAGCACGGCATAGTCGCGCAGCGGGCGGCGCAGGGTGAGATGGCCATGATGCGCGTGGGCAAGCCGGATCAGCGCCGGTTCAAGCTCGGCAACCGGCATCACATCAAACTTCGCCAGCCAGGCGTGCAGCACGCGCTTAAAGCCGTGCGGCAGAAGCGTCTGCTGACCGAAATCGACAATATGCAGACTGCCACCCGGCGCAACCGCGCGCAGCGCCATCTCAAGCGCCGCCTGCCAATCGGGGATCATCGAGAGTGTGTATGAGAAATAGACGCGGTCAAACAGCGCCCGCCCGAACAGCGCCTCCGGAGCAAAGGCACAGGCATCCCCCTGCGCCAGACTGATGCGCGCACCCAGCCCCGCGCGGTCAATATCCGTCTGCGCCGTTTCCAGCATCATCCGCGAAATATCGATCCCGTAAAGCTGCGCCAAGGGGTAGCGGCGCGCGACCTTGATCAGGTTGCGGCCGGTGC
>JAGWQR010000238.1 GCA_028869975.1 Alphaproteobacteria bacterium
CCAAGGGCCGCAAGCAGCTTGTCGGCCTGAAGACCAAGGATCCGAAGGTGGTGCTGGAAGAGGGTGCGCAGATCGTCACGGATCCGAAGCAGCCTATCCCGATGAAGATGATCGGCCATGTCACGTCGAGCTATTGGAGTGCCGCGCTTGGCCGTTCAATCGCACTGGCGCTGGTGAAGGACGGGCGTGCGCGCATGGGTGAGACGCTCCACATCCCGATGCCCGACGGCGTGCGCCGCGCGGTCGTGACCAATACCGTGTTTTATGATCCTGAAGGCGCACGGCTCAATGGCTGAAACAACGATCACTCACGCCGCGCCATTTGCGCGCTATTCCCTGCGCGCGCGCACGCCGCAAGCGCTGGAACAGGTCACCGGACTCAAACTGCCGCGCAAGATTAACAACGCCCGGGGGGATGTGATCTGTCTTGGTCCAGACGAATGGCTGGCGCTACTGCCCGATGGAGCAAAGCTCAATATGGGTGACGGGTTGCCCGTCAGCATTGCGGATATAAGTTACAGGCAAATCGGGATCGTTATTGAAGGCCCGCGCGCGGTAGAACTTATTGCGGCGGGCTGCCCGCTGGATGTGGCGCGCATTCCCGTCGGTTATGCAACACGCACCATTTTCGAGCTGGTCGAGATTATCCTGTGGCGACAGGCGGAAACCCGTATTCATATCGAAGTGTGGCGCAGCTTTGCGCCCTGGCTTTGCGAGGCGTTGCAACGCTCCAGTGTCGATTAGAGTGTGCTCGGCCAGCCGATTTGCGACTCCAGCCAGGGGAGTTCATCAATCAGCGGAGGGAAAGTTGTATCGCGCAGCACGCATCGTCCCAACACAGCGATCTCTTCCGGCAGCCTGCCAAACTCGCCTGCACGTGCAAGCACCTGGACGCGCCTTTTGAAGGTACCATGCACCATCGGTTCAATACGCAGGTCAGGCAACATATGTGACTGTGCGGCCAGACATAACAAGGAAGTGATGCTCCACCCCAGGCCGCGTGCTACGGTCATAAGCTGTTGATGCGTAATATCGACCTCAATCCGCTGTGGCAGGTGGAGCCTGAGACGCACGAGCTGGCGCTCGATCCGCTGTCCCATGCCGGTATCCAGGGCATAACGGATAAAAGGCAGGGTTTTGCTCACCTCGTCCGGCTCAATGCTCCCGCTCCAGTCACGAGGAAAGACCAGCACGAACGGGTCATCAACCACCGAATGATGGTCAATGCCCGGCATTTGCTCAAGCATATTGCTGCCCGTGACGAGTATATCAAACCGGCGCGCTAGAAAGTCGTCATGCTGTTTTGCCGAGATCCCGGATCGGATTTTCCACTGCCGCACCTGTGCATTCGTGTGCGCGATCAGCGGCGCTGTGAGTGGTACAGCCAGGCTTTCGGACATGCCGATCGTAACCACATTGAGCGGCAAATCCTCGCCGCTGCGAACGTCATCATAGAGGCGTTTCGTATCGGCAAGAAGTGATTGTCCGCGCTCGTACAGCATTTTGCCGGCTATGGTCAGTCCCAGTGGACGCAGTGAACGATCAAACAGGGGAGCCCCGACACAAGCTTCCAGTCGCGCGATGATCTGCGAAACAGCAGACTGCGTGATCTGCATATGTTGCGCGCTTTGGGTCATACCGCCCAACTCGACAGTGAGTAAGAACACTTCGATGGCGTGCAAATCAAATTCAGCAGGAATGCGCATAATTCTTGGTTCCCCTCCACACGGACAAACGCTTGCCTGATACGACGACAGGAGTCCACGCAGAACAGGGTCTGGTCTCGTTGTCATACGGGCATTCGTTGATTACCCTAGGACATTTTAGAGTGGCTGCGTGTTTCGGTTAAGCGTTAGTGCAACATAACATACGGCGAGCGCAGCTTGGTCTTGTGACGATCGCCAGTGAAACCAAATGACCGACAGCGCAAGGAGATGGACGATGACGGAAGGTGTGAAATGGAACCGAGAGGTTGATGTTGTCGTACTGGGTTCAGGTGGCGCGGCACTCACAGCGGCGATTTCGGCACATGATTTTGGTGCGAAGGATGTGGTCATTCTGGAGAAGTCCGGGATGGTTGGCGGCACCTCCGCGATGTCCGGCGGGATGCTATGGATTCCGAATAATCCCTATCAGATTGAGGCCGGGATCGAGGATTCGGATGATGATATTGTCGCCTATCTTGATGCACTGGCACCGGGCAGGCTCGATCCCGACACGCTCGGCGCGTTCATGGAGAAGGGGCCGGAACTGATTCACTATTTGCGCGACAAGACGCCGGTGCGTTTTCATGCCTATGCCGATTTCCCGGATTATCAACCCTATTTGCCCGGCGCCAAGGTCAATGGCGGGCGCTCGCTCGATAATGAGGCCTTCTCGTTCAACCGGCTCGGCAAATGGGCGGCGCGGGTCAACCCGAGCAAAATGGCTTACCCCTTACGCGCCAGCCTGATGGACGCGATTGCTGGAACGCTGAGCGAAGCCGAACTCGCCGAACGCGAAGCGGGGGATTATCGCGCGCTGGGTCAGGCGCTGATCGGCGCGCTGTTTCTGGCGGTGATCGAGCGCGACATCCCGGTCGAGTTTGAAAAGCGCGCCCGGTCGCTGGTCAAGGATGGCGATCGGGTGATCGGCGTAGTTGCCGAGGATGCCGATGGCAAGCCGTTCAAGGTGCGTGCGCGGCGGGGCGTCGTGGTCGCGACTGGGGGCTTCGAATGGAACGAGCAGCTTGTCAAAACCTTCCTGCGCGGGCCATTGAACGGCCCGGTCTCGGTGCCCGAGAATGAAGGCGACGGGCTGGTGATGGCGATCGAGGCCGGGGCCCAGCTCGGCAATATGCAGAACGCCTATTGGCAGCAGAGCGTGCTTGAAATGAAACCACAGAGGGGCGCCAAGCCCAACTATATGCTCGGCTCCGACGAGCGTGCGCGCCCCGGTGCTATCCTCGTCAACCGTGCAGGCAAGCGCTTCATCAATGAGGCGGCGAACTATAACGCAATGGGCATGGGCGTGCTCGCTTTCGATGCGGGCAAGCATGAATATGCCAATTTGCCCTACTGGTTGATTATCGATCAACGCTACAAGGATAAATACCCCGTTTTCTCCTCAATGCCGGGGAATGACGCGGATTTCCCCTATCTGACGAAGGCAAATTCGCTCGAAGAACTGGCGCAGAAGGAAGGGATCGACCAGGCCGGTCTTGTCGCCACGGTGGCGCGTTTCAACGCGCTGGTACGCAAGGGTCATGATGATGATTTCAACCGCGGCGACAATACATATGACAATTTCTATATGTGGGGCGATACCGACTTTGATCCGCCTTACCGTACCCTGGGTGTTATCGATCAGGGGCCTTATTATGCAGTCAAGATGGAATCGGGTGCACTCGGCACCTGCGGCGGCCCCAGAACCAATGGCGACGCGCAGGTGCTCGACTGGCAAGATAACCCGATCCCCGGCCTTTACGCGGCAGGCAATGTCATGGCGGCTGTGCTGGGCGGCGGCTACGGCGGCGCAGGGGGCACACTCGGCCCCGGCATGACTTTCGGCTATATTGCCGGCAAGCATCTCGGGGAACATATTCCCAACCATTGATACCATAACTTTGCGGCTCCCATTATCCATAGGCGCTGAATCTACAGCTGTGTATGAATTGCAACCAGAGACGGCGGGTGGGCAGTGCGTCGGGGGTGTTAAAAATACATCTCTCTGAACGTCCGTTCCAGTTCCTCAAGCAGTCAGAACGCCAATGACAGGAGCATGATTTTGGGTGCGATGGTGTATGGCTGTTGTGATATGACCAATCTTTATCTAGGGGAGCGCAAGTTACTATTCAGCAGTCCGGATTGCTCCTCAAAGGAAAATTGAATGAAAGTGAATTTACTGGGCGGGGTTCAGGGCCTGTGGCTTGTGACGGGTGCAGCGGGATTTATCGGTTCGAATTTGGTCGAAACACTGCTGCTTGCCGGGCAGCAGGTGCGTGCAATTGATAATTTCGCTACCGGCCACAGACAAAATCTGGATGCGGTTTTGCGCTCACTACCAACAGCCTATGCAGCAAATTTCACGCTGGTTGAAGGCGATATAACCGACAGTGCGGTGTGTATGCAGGCGATGAAAGGGGTTCGACGGGTGGTGCATCTGGCAGCGCTGGGCTCGGTACCGCGCTCGCTCGACAACCCGATCAACACCAATGCAGCAAATATAACAGGCTTCCTCAATATACTGGATGCGGCGCGGCGGGAAGCGGTCGATGGCTTTGTCTATGCGTCTTCGAGCGCGGTCTATGGCGACGAACCCAATTTACCCAAAGAGGAAGGGCGGGTTGGCAAACCGCTCTCGCCCTATGCAGTGACCAAATGTGTCAACGAACTTTATGCCGAGAATTTTGCGCGCGTTTACGGGTTCAAAGCAATCGGGCTGCGGTATTTCAATGTGTTTGGAGCCAGACAGGATCCCAACGGAGCCTATGCGGCGGTCATCCCGCGTTGGGTTGACGCGATAATCAAGAATCAGCCGATCACCATTAATGGTGATGGCGAAACAAGCCGGGACTTCTGCTATATCGATAATGTTGTGCAGGCCAACATCAGGAGCGCGCTCGCGCCCGATTCCGCGCGCGGGAAGGTCTATAATATCGCTGCCGGGGGGCGCACTACGCTGAACCAGTTGTTCGGCCTGATCCGGGATGGTCTGGCCCAGCTTCATGTAGCGTATAGTTTGGAACCCCATTATGGCGGGTTTCGTCCTGGAGATGTCCGCCATTCCCATGCGGACATAGCGCTGGCGCGAGACAGGCTCGGTTATGCCCCTACGCACGATATTTTGGCCGGGTTAACCGCAACTCTGCCCTGGTATTTAGCCAATCAAACCCATTTTTCTAAAGAGGCCTAGAGTGGATCACAAAGAACGTATAGCTGTAGTCGGGCTGGGGTATGTCGGCCTGCCTGTCGCCGTTGCCCTTGCGGAAAAATGGCCCGATTCGGTCGGATTTGACATCTCAAGGCCCAGGGTGGAAAGTCTGCAGGGCGGCATTGACTGGACAGGCGAAATCGAATCCGAGCGGCTCGTTGCCAGCGGCCTGAAGGTGACCGCCGATCCGCACGCGATGAAAGGATGCACCGTTTTCATCGTTACGGTGCCGACACCGATTGACAGCAAGAATCAGCCCGATTTATCACCACTGCACGGGGCCTGCGAAGTGGTGGGTGCGCAGATGGCCAAGGGCGCCGTCGTGGTTTTCGAATCCACGGTATATCCTGGTGTGACAGAGAATTTCTGCGCGCCTTTGCTCGAACAATATTCCGGGCTGAAGCACGGACCGGATTTCAAGCTGGGTTATTCGCCCGAGCGGATCAACCCAGGCGATCCCAATAATCGCTTTGAATCGATCAACAAGATTGTAGCGGGCGAAGATGAGGCGACACTGGCGCGGTTGCTCGCGGTATATGGCTCGGTGGTACAAGCAGAATTGTATCCGACCACAACGATCAAGGTTGCCGAGGCGGCGAAGGTGCTCGAAAACACGCAGCGCGACCTCAATATCGCGCTAATGAACGAGCTCGCGCTGATCCTCGATCGCATGAACATCTCAACGCGAGAGGTGCTGGAAGCCGCTGGCACCAAGTGGAATTTCCTCAAATTTTCGCCAGGCCTAGTTGGCGGGCACTGCATTGGTGTCGATCCTTATTATCTTACAGCAGTCGCTCAGGAAATGGGTTATCGTCCAGAAGTCATTCTTGCCGGACGCCGGGTCAATGATGGTATGGGGGCCTTTATCGCCCAGAAAATTGTCAAGCTGATGTCGCAAAAAGATTTTGATCTGACCAAGGCGAAAGTCTGCGTCTTTGGGGCAACTTTCAAGGAAAACGTTCCCGATATTCGTAATGCGAAAGTCTATGACATAATCGATGAGCTGCGCGCCTTCAGTGTCGAGGCGATGCTCACTGATCCGATTGCCAGCGCAGAAGCGGTAAGGCATGAATATGGAATGACGCTTGCCGATGAACGGGATACGCGCGATCTTGATGTCCTTGTGCTCGCTGTGCCGCATTCGCATTATACGACCGATTATGACAGCCTGTTGCAGCGGCTGAAGCCTGATGGTTTGCTTGTTGATGTCAAGGCCGCTGTGCCCAAAAGCCAGCTCAGGAATGATCTGACCTACTGGGCGCTGTAGGGCGCGATTGTGAAGATCGTCCTGCTCGGCTCGCTTGCAGAGTCACTCGCCAATTTCAGGGGGCCGCTGATCCGCGAAATGGTTCAGCGGGATTATGAAGTGGTGGCGACGGCGCCCGATGCGCCAGAGGGCATTGCAGAGGCGGTGGGCGCGCTGGGGGCACGCTTCGAGCAGGTCGCATTTTCCAGAACGGGGATGAATCCCATCGCCGATTTTGGCGGCATGTTTCGGCTGTTGCGTTTTCTGCGTCAGGAGAAGCCGGACGGCCTTATTGCCTATACCGCGAAGCCGGTCATTTATGGAACGCTCGCGGCGCGATTATCGGGGGTAAAGCGGGTTGGTGCGCTTGTCACCGGTCTGGGTTTTGCTTTTACAGAGGGGAGCGGAACCAAGCGCCGCGTTGCACGAATTTTCGCCTGGCTCCTCTATCGAATCATGTTGCGGCGGGCCTCGTGTGTGATTTTTCAAAATGAGGATGATCGCGCCCTATTCATGCAGCTGAAACTGATTGGTCAAAAGCAGACCTCCGGTATCGTCAATGGATCGGGGGTTGATCTCGCGCAATTCCAGCGCACCGCGCTGCCTGAGGAACCGGTTTTTCTCATGATTGGGCGGTTATTGGGGGATAAGGGTGTGCGCGAATATGCGACGGCGGCGGCGGCGCTGCTCAGGCAGGTCCCTGGCGCGCGTGCGCTTCTGGTTGGTTGGCGCGACACCAGTCCCGATGCGGTCAGCGCCGAGGAGCTTGAAACCTGGCAAAGCAACGGTATCGAATATCTGGGACGGCTGGCCGATGTCAGGCCGGCTCTGGCTGCGGCAAGTGTGGTGGTATTGCCGTCGTATCGCGAAGGCACGCCACGCAGCGTGCTGGAGGGCATGGCGATGGGGCGCGCAATCATCACGACCGACGCGCCGGGGTGCCGCAACACTGTTGCGCATGGGATCAATGGTTTCAAGGTGCCGCCCCGCAATGCGCAGGCGCTGGAAATGGCAATGCTTACGCTGGCGCGTGACGCCCGGTTGCGCAGCACAATGGGTGCGGCATCCTGTGAAATGGCAGAGCGTCTTTTTGAAGCCGGTGCAGTCGCCAAAGCGACACTGGACAGCTTCGGCTTTTGATTATTTTTGAACAGAATGTATCGGGGGACTGGTGAACTGCGGCTACAGTTACATTTTGAAGAGCCATTACTTTGTCAATATAAAATGCGTTTCAACAAAATTCGGCATTTTCCCTTTCACGGCACCAGCACCGTATCGCAGGCCTCAGCCAGCACATCGGGGTAATCCAGCGTAAAATGCAAGCCCCGGCTCTCCTTGCGTTTGAGTGCTGACGCCACGATCAGGTCGGCCACTTCGATCAGGTTGCGCAGTTCGATCAGGTCGGGCGTCACCCGGAAATTGCCGTAATACTCCTCCACCTCGCGACGCAGCATCTTGACGCGGTGCTGCGCGCGCTCGAGCCGCTTGGTGGTGCGCACGATCCCGACATAATCCCACATGAAACGCCTTATTTCACGCCAGTTATGCTGCAC
>JAGWQR010000239.1 GCA_028869975.1 Alphaproteobacteria bacterium
CGCCGTTGAGCGCCATTTTCATGTTGCCGGTGCCCGAGGCTTCCATGCCGGCGGTGGAGATCTGCTCGGAGAGATCGACGGCGGGGATGATGGTCTCGGCGAGGCTCACGTTGTAGTTCGGCAGGAATACGACCTTAAGCAGCCCGCGCACGGTCGGGTCGGAGTTCACGGCGCGGGCGACGTCGATGGCGAGCTTGATGATGAGCTTGGCTTGAGTGTAGCTCGCCGCCGCCTTGCCCGCGAAGATCTTCACGCGCGGCGAGAAATCGATCGTCGGATTGGCGCGGATCTCGTTGTAGCGCGCGATCGTCTCCAGGATGTTGAGCAGTTGGCGCTTATATTCATGGATGCGCTTGATCTGGACATCGAACATGGCATCCGGGTTGAGCGTGATGCCAATCAAGTCTTTGAGATAGTGCGCGAGTTGCACCTTGTTATCGCGCTTGATCGCGGCAAATTTTTCTCGGAGGGCGGCATCTTCGGCAAAGGGAGCCAGAGCACTCAGCTCCTCGGCCTTGTTGAGGAACGCCCCGCCAATACTCTCGCGGATCAGGCTGGCAAGCGCGGGGTTGCACTGCTGGAGCCAGCGGCGCGGGGTCACGCCGTTGGTCTTGTTGTTGATCCGGTTGGGGAAGAGCTTGTTCATGTCGGCAAACACCGTTGATTTCATCAATTCGGTGTGCAGCGCCGCGACGCCGTTGACGCTGTGCGATCCGGCAAAGGCAAGGTTGGCCATGCGCACCCGCCGTTCGCCATTTTCCTCTATGATCGAAATGTTGCGCACGCCGCTTTCATCAAACCGGCCATTTTGGCGCACGGCGGTCAGCAGTTTGGCGTTGATCGCAAAGATGATCTGCATATGGCGCGGCAGCAGGCGCTCGAACAGCGGTAGCGGCCAGCTCTCCAGCGCTTCGGGCAGCAACGTATGGTTGGTATAGCCGAAGGTACGCTGCGTGATGTCCCACGCCTCATCCATGTCCATCTGAAACTGGTCGATCAGCAGCCGCATCAGTTCGGCGACCGACACCGCCGGGTGCGTATCGTTGAGCTGGATTGCCACTTTGTCGGGCAGGGTGCGGATGTCATCAAAATACTGGACATGGCGGCGTACAATGTCCTGAATCGACGCCGACGAAAAAAAATACTCCTGCCGCAGCCGCAATTCCTGGCCCGCCGGGGTCGAGTCGGCGGGATAAAGAATACGCACCAGCGTTTCGGCGCGCACCTGCGCCGCCAGCGCCTCGGCATGATTGCCCGCATTGAACGCATCAAGGCTGATCGGATCAAGCGAGCGAGCCGACCAGAGCCGTAACGTATTGACATGCTTGCCGCGCCAGCCAACCACCGGCGTATCATAGGCAAAAGCTTCCACCGATTCAGCGGCGTGCCAATGTGCATGACCCGAAGCGTTCAAGCGTACTTCCCCGCCGAAGCGGATCAGATAGGCGCTTTCGGGGCGCTTGAATTCCCAGGGGTTGCCATGAAACAGCCAGCTTTCTGGCAACTCCACCTGCCAGCCATCATCAATGCGCTGGCGGAACATGCCGTTGATGTAGCGGATGCCATAGCCATAACCGGGAATCCCGAGCGTCGCCAGGCTTTCCATAAAACAGGCAGCCAATCGCCCGAGACCGCCATTGCCGAGCGCGGCATCGGGCTCGATCTCCTCGATTTCGGCAAGATCGACATCGAGTTCGGCGAGCGCGTCGCGCACATCCTCCATACGGCCCAGATTGGTGATCGCGTCGCGCAGCAGCCGCCCGATCAGAAATTCCAGGCTAAGATAATAAACCCGTTTCGCGCCATTTTCATAGGCTTCCTTGGTCGAGGCGATCCAGCGCTCGATAATGTCATCGCGCACGGTGAGAATGGTGGCCGCCAGCCAGTCATGCGGACGGGCGGCGTGCTGATCCTTGCCGGTGCGGCGCACCAGCGTATCGAGAATCTGGGCCGCGAGCGCATGTTTGTTTTGCCGGATCGAGATTGATTTGGGCGTCACTTGATACCTCCGCTGATGGATTATTTATATTGTGGAATTGGCGGGGAGCGCAAGCATCCCGGGGGATATTTGACTGATAAAGTATAATATTCAGCCACTGTTCCTCAGCGCGGTCGCTATCGCGTTGATCGAAAGCTGGATGCCTTCGGCAATGCGGGGATCATCTTCGCCCGCGCGGTGGCGCTTGAGCAATTCGATCTGGAGCAGGTTGAGCGGCTCGACATAGGGCAGGCGCAGCCTGATCGAGGCATCAAGCTCCGGCATTTTTTCGAGCAGGCGCGTCTGGCGGGTGATGCCGAGCAGCGCATCATGGGTTTGCCGCCAGGCGGAATCGATCCGCGCGAAAATCGGCGCGCCCGCATCGCCGGCGAGCATGGCATAGCGCGCGGCGATCCGCATGTCCGATTTGGCGAGCACCATTTCCATGTTGCTCAAAAGCGTCGCGAAGAAGGGCCAGCCCGTGGCCATGTCCTGCAAGAGTGCGCGGTCCTTGAAGCCCGCCATAGCCGTGCCTGCGCCATACCAGCCGGGCAACATCACACGCGCCTGTGCCCAGGAGAACACCCAGGGGATGGCGCGCAAATCCTCTATTCGCTCCGATTTGGTGCGGCTGGCGGGGCGCGAGCCTATCTTTAGAGTGGCGATTTCGGCGAGCGGGGTCATCGCCCGGAAAAACTGGCGAAAGCCTGATGTGTCATACACCAGTCCGCGATAATCAGCTAAGGCGGCGCCAGAAATTTCGTCCATCGCCGCGACAAAACGCGCCTCATCGCCGGGGGCAAGCAGTGCCGGTTCGAGCGTGGCCGTCAATGTCGCCGACGCCATCGCCTCAAGGTTGAGCGCTGCGCTTTCGCGGGTGCCATATTTGGCGGCGATCACCTCGCCCTGTTCGGTGATGCGGATGCGGCCCTGCACCGTGCCGGGCGGCTGTGCGCGGATCGCATGATAGGACGAGCCGCCGCCGCGCCCGACAGCGCCGCCGCGACCATGAAAAAGCTGCATCGCGACACCTGCGTCAGCAAACACCGGCGCAAGCGCTAGGCTCGCCTGATACAGGCCCCATGTCGAGGTCAGGTAGCCGCCATCCTTGTTCGAATCGGAATAGCCGATCATCACTTCCTGATGCCCGCGCGCCTGCACCAGCCCCGCCATTTCGGGCAGCGCGAAAAAGGCACGCATGATTGTCGGTGCGGCCTCCAGATCAGCGATGGTCTCAAACAACGGCACCACCATGAGACGTGCCGATGCGGGTGCCGGCCCGTGCGCGGGGGCATACAGCCCCGTCTCCTTCATCAGCAGATAGACTTCCAGCAAGTCAGACACACTCGTTGCCTTGGAGATGATTGCCTGGGTGATCGACTCTTCACCATATTGCGTTTTGGCTGCGGCGGCTGCCCGGAAAATGGCCAGTTCTGAAAGGGTTTCGGCGCTGTATTGTGCATAGGGGCTTGCCAAGAGGCGCGCCGATGCCAGTTCGGCGCGTAACAGCGCTACCCGCGCATCCTCTTCGAGCGTGACATAGTCCGGCGTCACCCCCGCTGCGCGCATCAAATCTGCCACGACCCGCTCATGCACATCGCTATTTTGCCGCAGATCGAGCGTCGCGAGATGAAAGCCGAAAATATCGACCGCGCGGATGAGATGCGCCAGCTTGCCGCCGGTGGCAAGCGCGCCCCCTTGTGCGGACAGGCTGCGTGCCAGAACGCGCAGATCATGTCGCAACGCAGCAGCATCCGGATAGGGTTCGCCGGTCAGCTTTGATGGACGCGGCGGCTCTGTATGGGTGAGCCGTTTATATGTCTCCGCCAGCCGCGTATAAATGCCAGAGACTGCCCGCCGATAGGGTTCATCGGCACGACTTGGCGCATTGTCGCCACTCGCCTCGGCAATGACGAGCACGTTGCGCTCCACCTGCGCCAGTTCACTCGACACCGACAATTCTGCGCCCAGATCGTGAAGCAAATCGAGATAATGGGCAATGACCGTCTCGGACGCGCGCGCCAGAGCGAGGCGCAGTGAGTCGGCAGTAACATTCGGATTGCCGTCGCGATCGCCGCCGATCCAGGCGCCGAACTGGAAGAACGGCTTGATCGCGAACGAGTGCCGCGGATAGGCGGTCTGCAGCGCCTGGTCGAGGCGCTCGAGCAGTGCCGGCACC
>JAGWQR010000240.1 GCA_028869975.1 Alphaproteobacteria bacterium
GCACCGCCTCCCGCTTGAACTCTTCCGAATGCTTGATCGTCATCTCGTCGGTCTCCTTGTTTGAGTGTTTAACTCTCAAGTGACCGGCACAAAACCGTTACAAGTCCACTTACCTTGCAGCCAAACCTTGCCCCTTGCTTCGACTATATCACCTCGAACAACCCGGCGGCCCCCATGCCGCCGCCGACGCACATGGTCACGGCGACATGGCGCGCACCGCGACGTTTTCCCTCGATCAGTGCATGGCCGACAAGGCGCGCGCCGGACATGCCGTAAGGATGCCCAATTGAAATCGCACCGCCATTGACGTTGAGCCTGTCACCGGGGATGCCGAGCCTGTCCTGACAGTAAAGCACCTGAACGGCGAAGGCCTCATTCAGTTCCCACAGGCCGATGTCCGCGATGCTCAATCCGAAGCGGCTCAGAAGTTTGGGGACAGCAAAAACCGGGCCGATCCCCATCTCGTCGGGCTCTGTTCCCGCCACGGCCATGCCTAGATAGCGTCCGAGCGGGGCAAGCCCGCGCTTAGCGGCGACCGCACTTTCCATCACGACGCACGCCGAAGCCCCATCGGACAGTTGCGACGCGTTGCCTGCGGTAATCGATCCGCCCTCGACCACGGGCTTGAGTGTCGCCAGACCCTCCGCCGTCGTATCGGGTCGATTCCCCTCATCGCGCGTGATCTGCACTTCACGTTGCGAGATTGTCCCGGTTTGGCGGTCGGTCACAGTCATGCTCGTCGTGACCGCGACAATCTCGTCGTCGAACGCGCCAGCCACCTGCGCGGCGGCGGTGCGTTGCTGCGATTGAAGCGCATAGGCGTCCTGGCGCTCACGCGAAATTCCATAGCGGTTCGCCACCACCTCGGCGGTTTGCAGCATCGGCATGTAGATGTCGGGCACCATTGCCAACAGTTGCGGGTCGGGGTCCATGCGCGTGGCTGCGGTCTGGACGAGCGAAATCGATTCGGCCCCGCCAGCAACTACAATATCCATCCTGTCGACCAAGACCTGTTTGGCGGCGGTCGCGATGGCCATCAGACCGGAGGCGCATTGACGATCCATGGTCATGCCGGCGACCGTGACGGGCAGCCCCGCACGCAGCGCTGCTGTGCGACCAATGGTGTGCTGACCGCCCTGTGGCAGCGCGGCACCGAAGACGAGATCATCGACCTCACTACCCTCCAGCCCGGCGCGTTCGACGGCGGCGCGAATGGCGTGGGCGGCCAGTGTTGGCGGTGGTGTCGCGTTGAAAGTGCCGCGATAGGCGCGGCCGATGGGGGTTCGTGCGGTGGATACGATGACGGCGTCGCGCATTATACAGTCTCCAATGTGCGTGTAGCGTGTGTGTTATAGTCGAAGTCGCCGCAATTCGTCACGCAATGCGGCCTTGTTGACTTTACCTGTTGGGCCGAGCGGGATTGCCTCGCGGAAGATATAATCGTCCGGCATCCACCATTTGGCAATCCGCCCGTCCAGATGCGCGCGCAGATCGTCCGCGCTGACGTTCGCGCCGGGACGTGGTTCGATCACCAGAACCGGCCGCTCATCCCATTTGGGGTGCGGCACGCCAATCGCGGCGGCATTGGCGACGGCGGGATGCGACAAAGCTATATTCTCGATCTCGATCGAACTTATCCATTCGCCGCCGGATTTGATCACGTCCTTGGCGCGATCGGTGATCTGCATCGAACCATGGGCGTCAATCGTCGCGATGTCGCCAGTATCGAAGAAGCCGTGGGCATCCAGGATGTTCCCGCTAGCCCCGTTAAAATAGCCGCCAGCCACGGCGAACCCGCGCACCAGCAGCCTGCCGGGTGTCGCGCCGTCCCACGGCAAATCGTTACCCGTCTCATCGGCAATGCGTAGTTCGACGCCGAAGGGCGGACGGCCCTGTTTGAGCTGTTGGGCGATGCGCGTCGGCCTATCCGCTTCGGCCAACGCCGCTGGGATGCTACCGACCGTGCCGGTGGGCGAGGTTTCGGTCATGCCCCAGGCGTGAACCACTTCAACCCCGTAATCATCCTCAAAGGTCCGCAGGATGGCCTCTGGCAGCGCCGTGCCACCGATCACAACGCGCTTCAGCCAAGGCAGCGCCGGCCCATGCGCGCGCAAATGTTGGAGCAGCAACATCCAGACCGTTGGCACCGCTGCCGCAAAAGTGACGCGTTCCCTGTCGAGCAACTCGAATACCGAGGCACCGTCGAGCTGACCGCCCGGCATAACCAGCTTGGCGCCGGCCATCGGCGCGGCAAAGGCCAGCCCCCAGGCATTGGCATGGAACATCGGGACAACCGGCATGACAACATCGTCCGGGCTTGGATCTTCGATCTCGTCCATCCATGCCA
>JAGWQR010000241.1 GCA_028869975.1 Alphaproteobacteria bacterium
CGCGTGGATCGGACAATCATGCGACAATGACATGGCGACGGGGCCGTGCCATAGACGCCGCGAATCGCCGAATGGCTCAGCACAACCTCCGGGGTGCGCGTCACGCGGCTAAGCCCGAACGTGTTTATCAGCGTGCCAAGCGTATTGTCCGGCGAGCCATCATTGACCACCACCACCTCGAATTTGGGATAATTGACCGTGAGCAGCGCACGAATGCTCTCGCCGATTGTCAGTTCCTCGTTGAAGGCGGGGGCGATGATCGAGACGGCGAGCGCGGATTGCGCATGGCGGTTCCACAGCTCGACCGTATTGCTCTCGGCCATGGTTTCGACATGGCGGGTAATGATGCTTTTGGTCAGTTGCAGGCCGTAAACGAAATTCTGGATGCCGACCGACAGCAGAACGAAGTAGATGAAGCCGTGGGCAATGCCAATCGCGAGCCAGTGGATGATAGCGAGGATCATGCGAACAGCGCCTGAAGATGTTCAAGCGCAGCCGGAGGGGCTAGCGTTTCACATGCTTCCAGCGCGGCGGCGCGCACATCGGTGTCGTCATTCGCGCAGGCCCGGATAATCCACAGCAGCGCGGCGCTGTGCCCGATGCGCTGCGCCGCCTTGATCGCTTCGATCCGGATGCGGGGATCATCATCATCGATCAGCGGTTCCAGTCGCTGCGCAATGCGATAATCATGACTGCTGCCCAACGCATCGATGGCGAGCACGCGCGCCGAAAACCTGTCCTGGTAAAGCGCAAGCGTCATGAATCCTTCGCTATGCTGCGGCATCATCGAGCGGAACAACTGGCGGTGCGCGGGGGCAAGCGGTGTGCCTTCCGGGCAGATCGCCTCGATCACCCGCCAGGGCGTATCGAGCCGGTTATTCTTGGCGAGCGCTAGCGCGGCCTCGAAACGTACCTCGATTTCGGGATCATCGACCATCAGCCGGTCGAGAATGCCGACCACCGTTTTCGTGTCATACGGCACGAGGCGGCGGATAATGGCGATACGGCGCAATTTGGCCTTGCGGTTGATGCGTCCCAAAGGCTCACGCAGAATATGGTTGGCGTCGATAATATCGAGCAGGCGCTCGCGTTCGCGCCCCCGGAGCAGGCAAAGGATCTGCGCCGAAACCTCAAACGCCGCCTTGCGGTCTTGTTTCGTCCAGTGCGCTATGATGAAGCTCTCGTCGCCGCGTGCGATCACTTGCATCAGTTCGGCGCGGATCAGGCGCAGATGAATGTCGTGCGCGCGCTTGCTCCGCGCCACCCATGTCCGGCGCAGGATCAGCACCCCGCCAAAACAGGCCAGCGCACCCAGCACGCCCAGCAAAAACAAGGTCAGGAAGAGCGCCAGACTCATCGGCTGTGCGCACTCAAGGCCCAGCGCAGGCCCAGCCAGCCGCCGTTGCGGCGCACGCCCAGTTGATTGCGCTCGGTCTCATAGCCGAACATCAGCGTCACCTTGCGGGAAATCGTATAATTCCCGCCCAAAAAGCGCGAGCTGAACCGGTAGGTAATCCCTGCCTCGGTATCGGGATAATTGGCACCGCCGCCAAACAACATCAATTTCTGTGTCACATTGACGTCCGCGCGCGCCGACCAGCCATTGCGGTCCGCGCCATGTTCATCCCACAGGTTGATCCAGCCCAGCGTAATGGTTGCGCGGTCATGCGGCAAAGTATAGCTGACATGCGGTGTGGCCGAGGTTACGGTGGCCGTGGCATAATGAGCGATCTGCGTATCGATGCCGAGCTTGACCGCCTTGCACAGGCCGGTCTCGCCCCCGGCGCGCAGGCTCCATTGCGGCTTGATCCGTGCCTTGTCGCCGATGCTGGCCCCGACATAGGCCGAACTGCTCGGCGAAAAATGCCGCTCGGCCTGCCCGGTGACTTGTAAATCCCGCTGACCGAAGGTTTTGCTCGAATCGACCTGAAGTAAATAATTTTCGCGCCGGTAAAAGCTGTAGTCGATCACGCCGGTGGTGGTGTTCCAGTCGGGGGAAACACCGCCGTTGAAATGGCTGTAGCTGTGGACAAGCGAGGCGCTCCAGCTCTTTTCACCATCCAGCAGCGGGTTGGATTGCTTGGCTGAATCGGCAGGGTTGAGGCTGTATGTAGGCGCAACCTCCTGGGCCTGAGCCCGCCACCGGCGCACGCGCGCCAGTGCGTCGCGCGCATCGGCATAATCGGGGGCAAGCGCAACCGCTTTGGCCAGCGCCTTTTCGGCGCCATCAAGGTCGTTGATATGGCTCAGCTCTAGTCCGAGCCGCAACCAGAGATCGGCATCGTTGGGCGCTAACGCGATGAATCTGCGCAGCGATGCAGCCGCCTGGGCATGAAGCCCCTGATTGTGCAGCGCAATCGCCGCCTGCAAAGGATCGACCGAAGGGGCACTGGGGGGGGCGGCCTGGCTTGCACCCGGCACGGCAACGAGTGCCGCCGCGACCCCGGCGAGCCGCTTGTGTCGGGTCGATTTCAGCGCCGCCGCCACCGTAAGATGGCGCTCGATCCGGATGACCAGTTCTTCGGGATCGAAGGGTTTGGCCATGTAATCGGCCGCCCCGCCGCGTAGCGCAGCGATTACGTCGTCACTGTCGCCACGCAGCGAGAGCACGATGACCGGGATAAGTTTATAGACCGGATTGGTGTGCAGCCGCGCCAGCAACTCGCCGCCTGACATCACAGGCAGCATCATGTCGAGCAGGATAAGATCTGGCCGCTGACGCCGCAGCGATTGATACGCGGCCATGCCGTCGCTGGCCGTATCGACCCGGTAGCCTTGCGTGGTCAGTTTGATCCGGAGAAATTCGCGGAGCAATTCGTCGTCTTCAACGACCAGAATTTTTGACATGCGCCGCTTTCTCACCCGACTTGACGAATTTCACCATTACGGATCAATCTATGGCAAGAGAGGGTAAATTTGCCGTTAAGATGAACGCTAAAACGGCGTGAATACGCTTAATTTCAAACAGTTCTGCGGATTGCAGTGTTTTGTATTTTCCTCCGGTTCCGATCAGGATTTGATTCAGGAACAGACCCCCGCTAACGGGACGTTGATCGGACGTGGACATGAAGCTTCTCCCTGCCGTCAGAGCCGGAGTTTTGTTGAATGACATTGGCAATAGACGCGCGTGGTCTGGTGAAGCGATTTGAAGGAAAAACCGCTGTCAACGGCGTCGATCTTGCGGTGCCCGAGGGGATGATCTACGGCGTGCTCGGCCCCAATGGCGCGGGAAAAACCACATCGCTGCGCATGATTTTGGGTATTATCGATCCCGATGAAGGGACGCGCACCGTGCTCGGCAATCCCCGCCCGCTCGAGGTGGCGCACGCCATCGGCTATCTGCCCGAAGAGCGCGGCCTCTACCAGAGCATGGCAGTGCGTGAGATGATCGCGTTCATGGGCGCCTTGCGTGGCCTGCCGCTCGATCAGGGGCGGCGGCGTGCAGACAAGCTACTCACCGAGTATGACCTGGGCGATGTGGGCCGAAAGCAAATCCGCACCCTCTCCAAAGGCATGGCGCAGACGGTGCAACTGCTTGGCACACTGGTACATGACCCCAAGCTGATCGTGCTCGATGAGCCATTCTCGGGGCTGGATGCGATCAACCAGGGGCGGCTTGAGACACTGATCCGTGCTCGGCGCGATGCCGGCGCGACGATCCTGTTTTCCACGCATGTCATCGCCCATGCCGAGCGGCTGTGCTCCGAAATATCGATCATCGCGGGCGGCAAGGTGCGTTATGCGGGCAGTGTTGATGCCGCGCGCGACCGGCTGCCCTCGCGCGTTGTGCTGCGCACAAGGGCAAAGGAGGGTGCATGGCGCGCCGATCTGCCGCCCGATACGACGCCGGTGGACGGCAACTGGCACTTCGCACTTCCCTCCACCGGAATCGAATCGGTGCTTCAGGCGCTCATCACGCATGGTGCGGGCATCGAAAATCTCACGGTTGAGCGCCCCGGCCTCCATGATGCGTTCATTGCGATTGCGGGGGCCGATGCTGAAGCGGCCATGAATATGGCGTCTGCGGGAGACATGGCATGATGAATTTGTTCACATCAGCGCTGGTGATTGCACGGCGCGATTACCGGGCCACCGTTATGTCGCGGCTCTTCTATGTGTTCATGCTGTTTCCGCTGGTTTTGTTGATTTTCGGCGGAATTTTCGGCTATGTCATGGCGTCATCAAAAGCCGAAGCGCCGGCCTATCTCGCCATTATCGCTGAACCAGACCGCGCCGCGCAATTCGAGCAAAGTTATGCTGCGTTGCACAGTAAACTGAGCGGTGAAAATTTTGAGGGCGTGAAAATCATTGCGCCGCTGAGCAATGCAGCTGGCCAGGCCCTTGCCGTGCTCGCCGACACCCGCCAGCAGGTCAACGCGGTGCTGGTCGATACCGGCGCAACGCCACGGCTGGTTGGCCCGTCCGCCAGCGTTGACCGACTACGGCCCGGCGTGCTGCTGGCGCTGGGCAATGCGGGTAAGGAGGCCACCCCTGAGATGCCGCTGGCGCTGACCCGCACTGATCCGGCGGGCAGTGGTGTTGCTTCTGACCGCGCAGGCCTGGGCTATGGCGCGGCGGTTTTCCTGTTCTGGCTCAACATGCTGCTCGCCAATATGATGCTCTCAAATCTGGTCGAGGAGAAATCGAACAAGATTATGGAAGTGCTGATTGCAGCACTCCGGGTGGATGCGATTTTCCTCGGCAAGTTGATCGCGATGGTGGGCACGGCGCTCACGATTGTGACAGCCTATGTCGGGCTGGGCACGATTGGCTATCTGCTGTTTGCGCCGCCTGAGCTGGCACTACCGGTGCCCGCGATCGGCTGGCCACTGTTCATTGTGCTCGGCTATGCCTATTTCATCATGAATTACATGGTAGTGGGCGGGATTTTCATCGGGATTGGCGCGCAGGCGAGCAGCCCGCGCGAGGTGCAGACCATCTCGATGCCGGTCACGATGGCGCAGATGCTGGTGCTGCTGTTCGCTTCCACCGCAATCAAGACGCATGAGGGTTGGCAATGGTGGCTGGGCGCGCTCTTCCCGCCATCGTCACCGCTGGTGATGTATAATCAGGCAGCGATTTCGGCAAAACTCTGGCCGCATCTGCTCACGCTTGGCTGGCTGATGCTGTGTGCTGCGCTGGTTATCCGTTTTGCGGCGGCGCGCTTTCGCAAATATGTGCTCAAATCAGGCCCGGCGCGCGAGAAAAGGCGCGGGCTGTTGCGCGCTCAGTGGACGAAGCGCGCGACGACCTCACGATAAGAGCGGCTCACCTTCACCTGCGCGCCTGATTCGAGCACAAGGAAACATTCGCCATTGGTGTGCGGCTTGACCTGCCGCACCAGATCGAGATTGACAATGGTGGAGCGGTGGACGCGCTGGAACCGGCGCGGATCAAGCCGTTTTTCCATGTCCTTCATGGTCTGACGCAGGATGAGCGTTTCGCCATTGGTGTAGACGCACATATAATCGCCGGCGGCATCAATCCGCTCGATACTGTCGGCCTCAACCCTGAAAATCTGGCCCTGATCCTTGATGTTGATAAGCTTTTCAAACCGGTCGGGGGCAAGCACCTCATCCTCAGCTTCACCAAATTCGTCATGCACTTCAGGGGCATGTTCGGCGAGCACTTCCTTCAGACGCTCGGCCTCTTCAACACCGCGCCGCTCGCCCAAGCGCTGGCGCACCCGGTCGATCGCCCCGGCAAGGCGCGCTTCTTCTACCGGTTTCATCAGATAGTCGGTGGCGTCCGCCTCGAAAGCGCGCAGCGCATGATCGGGATAGGCGGTCACGAAAATGAACAGAGGCGGCTCAATATCCATCAACCCCTGCACCACCGAAAAGCCGTCAAAGCCGGGCATCTGGATGTCGAGAAACACCAGATCTGGCTTGTGCGTCTTGATGGCGCGGATGGCCTCGCGGCCATTGCTACAGGTTTCGACAACCTCGATGTCGGGATATTGTTCGAGGCGCAGGCACAGGCCCTGGATCGCCAGCTTCTCGTCATCTACGAGGATGGTACGGATGGTCATTGTGCGCCAGCTTGCTCCATTTCATCGCGAAAGGGAATATCGATAATAGCACCAAAGCCACCATCGGGATAGCTGGTGGCTTCAAAGCGATGATCTGCGCCAAACGCCTGCGCCAGCCTATCTCGGATATTGGCGAGCCCGACCCCGGTGGAAAGGCCGGTGGGCGCACTGGCATCGGCCCTGCCCGGCCCGGAATCTTCCACCGTAATGCGCACCCGGTCCCCTTCAATGCGGGCCGAAACCGTTATTTCAGCGCCTGTTTCACTCGGCATTACCGCATATTTGATTGCATTTTCAATCAGCGGTTGCAGCAGCAGCGAGGGCAGGCGCGCGCGCTGCGCC
>JAGWQR010000242.1 GCA_028869975.1 Alphaproteobacteria bacterium
CCGCGTTCGATGTGCTGCAACTGGAGGATTATGACTGGGTGACTTCGGGCAATACCGCCGCCTCAGCAGCGGGTGCAACGCTCGTCACCAAGCGGCTGGGTTATCCGGTCACAGAGCAGCATTATTTCAGTGGCTTTGTGCAGAATGCAGCGAACGCGCCGGTGCAATGGCCGTTGATCGAAGCGGCGACAAACGCGGCCCAAGCGCGCGGTGCGGCCGAGGCCTTTATCTGGGCACTGCCGCAGGTAACGCGCGACGGATTCACCCATTTTGATGTGCAGGAGGCACAGATGCAGCCCTTTGATGATGTTTCGTTTCCGATCAGCATTGGCCTGAAGGCCAGCGTTCAGCCCAATTTTTCAACGCAAGTGGTCACAACCGCATCCGGCTATGAGCAGCGCAATGTCGATTGGGCGAGCGCACGCCTGCATTTTGATGCCGGTCCGGGGGTGCGCGCCGAGGCTGATCTGGAGACGCTGATTGCCTTCTTCCGGGCGCGGCGCGGGGCGGCGCGCGGCTTCCGCTTCCGTGATCCGTATGATTTCTCGTCGAATGGGATGACCGGCACACCCACCGCCACCGATCAGACCATCGGCACCGGCGATGGCAGCACCGCGCGCTTCCCGCTGGTCAAAAGCTATGGCTTGGCAGGTGATGCCGAGCTGCGCCCGATCACGCGCCCTGTCTCCGTGTCGATGCTTGTCGCGGTGGCAGGGGCAGCGATGACCAGCGGCTGGTCGCTTGATGCGACGAACGCGGTCGTGTTCACCACGCCGCCCGCCGCCGGAGCCGCGATCACCGTCGGCTTCCTGTTCGATGTGCCGGTGCGCTTCGCCGAGGACAAACTGACCGTGGATGTGAACAACTTCCTGGCCGGCGCGGTGCCGAGCGTGCCACTGATCGAGGTGCGCGAAGCATGATCGACATCCAATCCGAACTCACCACGCTGGCGTTTCTCTGGCGGCTGGAGCGCGCCGATGGCGTGGCGCTTGGTTTTACCAGTCATGACCGCGACATTGCGCTCGGCGGGCTCTCCTACAAGGCCACGCCTGGGATGGTGCCGTCTTCGATCGAGCGCAAGGACTCGCTCTCCGCCGCCAATGTCTCGCTCGCGGGCGCGCTCACGTCCGATGCGATTACGGCCGATGATCTGCGCGCCGGGCGTTGGGATGGCGCGGCGCTGTGGCTCTCGGTGTGTGACTGGAGTGATCTGACGCAGACGCCAATCCCGCTGGTGCGCGGGGAGCTGGGCACGGTTGATGTGTCTGACACGGGCTTCAAGGCTGAACTGCGCGGGCCGAGCGTGATGTTCGAGGCCCCGGTCGTCGAGCAGACAACGCCCGATTGCCGCGCCGCACTCGGTGACAAACGCTGCCGCGTCGATATGGCAGGGCGGCGGCAGTACGCGAATGTGTCGGCAGTGACAGGTGCGGTGCTGACGCTGGACACGAGTTTTGCGGACGGGCTGTTCACTTATGGAACCTTGCGCTGGCTGGCCGGGCCAAATGCCGGGCTGAAGGTGATGATTGCGGCCCACACCGGAGCTACGCTGACACTCCAGGAGCCGCCAGATTTTGCGGTGGCATCGACAACGGCGGTAGAATTGACCGAGGGCTGCGACAAGCTGGTGTCTACCTGTGCGGCGCGCTTCAGCAATATCCTTAACTTTCGGGGCGAGCCTTATGTGCCGGGCAATGATCTGCTCGCGCGCTACGGCACCCAATCAAGCACAGCGGGCAGCAGCGGAGGCGGGAAATGAGCGCGGATGAGATTGTCGCCCGCGCCCGCGCATTGGTTGGTGCACCATTCCGCCTGCATGGGCGTGATCCGGCAACGGGCCTCGATTGTGTTGGGCTGTGTGCGCTGGCCTATAGGGTGACCGTGCTAATCCCGACCGGTTATGCGCTCAAGGGCGGCACGGCGTCGGGCTATGCCGCTCTGATCGATGGCTTTGCCGCGCGGCGTGATGGCGCACCCCAAACCGCCGATGTGCTGCTCATCCAGCCCGGCGCACTCCACTTCCATCTGGGCATCTGGACGGGCGAGAGCCTGATCCATGCCCATGCCGGCCTGCG
>JAGWQR010000243.1 GCA_028869975.1 Alphaproteobacteria bacterium
CGATATTGAGCGCCTCGCAAACATAGATATTGCCGAGGCCCGCGATGATTCGCTGATCGAGCAGCAGCGCCTTGATCGGCCCGGCCCGGCCCGCGAGCGCGCCCCTCAAATAGGCTGGTGTCAGCGAGTTTCCTAATGGCTCCGGCCCGAGCGCAGCGAACGGTGGGAAATCGGCTAGCGTAGCCGTTGCCACCAGATCAAGGCTGCCGAAGCGGCGTGGATCGTTGAGCGCGAGGATGCGCCCCGCCTCAGTCTCGATTACCAGATGATCGTGCTTGCCAATGTCCACTGGGTCGATTCGCCAGCGCCCCGACATACCAAGATGAAAGACCAAGGTATCCGCGCGATCAGTATGAATCAGGCCGTATTTGGCGCGTCTCCCGAGGCCGACAACAAGCGCGCCGGTCAACCGCTGGCGCAGATCGGGTGGAATCGGGCGGCGCAGATCAGCCCGGCGTGGCTCTACGCGCGCCAGACGCGCGCCGGCCAGCACGGTGGCCAGCCCGCGCACGGTGGTTTCAACTTCGGGAAGCTCGGGCATAATCCCCTCTCGCACATACCCTATTTTCGTGAAAGCCAAATTCGGCTAGGCGCGCCAAGCCATGGCCGATCATGCCCGCTCAGATGACCCAGCCGTGCAGGCTCAGCTTGATCGTTTTGCGCAACTTTCGCCGGGGCGAGACATTCTCGGGCTGGAGCGGATTTCAGCGCTGATCGCCGCGCTTGGCAACCCTCATCGCCACCTTCCGCCGGTGTTTCATGTCGCTGGTACCAACGGCAAAGGCTCGACCTGCGCGTTTCTGCGCTTCATGCTGGAAGCGGCGGGCTACCGGGTTCATGTCTATACCAGCCCGCATCTGGTGCGCTTCAACGAGCGCATAAGGTTGGCGGGCACGCTCATTCCAGATGATGCGCTCGCGCCGCTGCTCGCCGAGGTGCTCGATGCAGCGGAGGCACACCACATCGGCCCCAGCTTCTTTGAGGCGACAACCGCCGCCGCCTTCCTCGCCTTTGCGCGCACCCCCGCTGATGTCTGCATCTTCGAGGTCGGCCTGGGTGGACGGCTTGATGCGACCAATGTGATCGAACAGCCCCTTGTGTGCGGCATTGCGCAGCTCGGTATAGACCATCAAGCGTTTCTCGGCGATGATGCCGTAACAATTGCGGGCGAGAAGGCGGGGATTGCGAAGGCGGGCGTTCCATTGGTGACGATGGCTTATACCGTTCCTGAGGCCGCGCGGATTGCCGAAGTGGCAAAGGGCGCTGGGGCTTCACTGCTGGTTGCGGGGCGGGATTGGCATATCCCCGACGTGGCTAAGGCACGCGATTCGGATATTCAACGCGAAAATGCCGGGCTGGCTATTGCCATGCTGCGCGCGCAGAGGGTGCTGGCCGTATCCGATGACGGTATCGCGCGTGGCCTCGCCGCCGCACACTGGCCGGCGCGCTTGCAGAGGCTCAAACGCGGCCCGCTGGTGCGCCCCGACCAGGAGATATGGCTCGACGGCTGTCATAATCCGGCGGCCGCGGCGCGAGTGGCGGCGCATTTCATGGGCAGAGAGCCGTTGCACCTCATTACCGGCATTCTCGCCAACAAGGATGCGGCGGGAATCCTTGCTCCCTTTCGAACCATTGCCGCCAGCCTGCACGCTCTCCCCGTGCCCGGCCATGAGCATCATGCGCCGGAGGTTTTGGCCCGAATCGCAGGTGATTTGGGCCTGGCAGCGACTACCGCGCCCGATCTTGCCGCCGCCCTGCAAAGCGCGCCCCGCCGCCCGATCCTCATTATGGGCTCGCTCTATCTGGCCGGAGAAGTGCTGCGGCGCAACGATCAGGTGCCCGACTGAGCGAGGATTTTGCGCAGGAACAGCGGGCGGTGCAGCGGTGTCGGGCCGAGGTGGCGGATTGCCGCGATATGCGCCGCCGCGCCATAGCCCTTGTTGCGCGCCCAGCCATAGCCGGGATGGACCTTATCTGCCGCAATCATCATGCGGTCGCGCACCTGCTTGGCGATGATGCTCGCCGCCGAAATGCAGGGCACCAGCGCATCACCCCCGATGATTGCGCGGCCCGCATAATCCCAATCGGGCAGCCGGTTGCCGTCCACCAGCACGTGATCGGGCGCAACTGACAGTGCCGCCACCGCGCGCTGCATCGCGAGCATCGTCGCGCTCAGAATGTTGAACGTCTCGATCTCGGCAACACTCGCTTCCCCCACCCCGACAAAACAGTGCGCGTGAATTTCCGCCTCCAGCGCGGCGCGGCGCTTTGCCGAGAGCTTCTTGCTGTCATCCAGTCCGGCGATGTCCGCGCCGTTCAAGATCACGGCCGCCGCCACCACCGGCCCGGCAAGCGGCCCGCGCCCGGCTTCATCTACCCCGGCAATCAGCACAGATCGCGCACCGCATGATGGCCCATCGGCCCGGCACCCTGCCCAAGCCCCGGGGCAGCGAGGAGTGCCGCGCGTACAAAGTTGCGCGCCCGCTCAATTGCGTCGATCAGAGTCATCCCCTGCCCCAGCCCGCAGGCAATCGCACTCGCCAGCGTGCAGCCGGTGCCATGCGTGTGGCGCGTGGTGATACGCGAAGCCTCCCAGCGTGCAATCTCACCCCCCGGCCCGACCAGCCGGTCCACCAGCAGCTCTCCAGCGCCATGCCCGCCTTTGATGAGCAGTGCTTTGCATCGCACTGAAAGTGCCGCTTCGCCTCCCAAAGCCGCCAGCTCGGGGAGGTTGGGGGTCACGAGTGTGGCCAGCGCAATAAGCGCGTCCAGAGCCGCAACCGCCCCGTCATCCGTAAGCATGGCCCCCGATGTTGCAATCATCACCGGATCGAAAATGATCGGCAGATCGGGGTGCGTGCCGCGCAAGTCTTGCAGCGCTGCC
>JAGWQR010000244.1 GCA_028869975.1 Alphaproteobacteria bacterium
ACAGGTGATCCTGACCGAACGCAGCGTGATTTCGCAAACCCGCGCGGCCTATGCAAGCTGGCGCGCCGCCAATCAGGTTATCGACGCTTCAAAAACCCAGGTTTCCTCTGCCGAACTTTCGCTGGAAGGCGTCAAGGCTGAAAATACGGTGGGCAACCGCACGATTCTCGACATCCTCAACGCGCAGCAGGAATTGCTCAACGCGCGCTCGGCGCTGGTGCAGGCACAGCGTAATGCCTATGTCGCCGGTTTCACGCTTCTGGCTGCGATGGGCAAGGCAAGCGCGAGGGATATGGGGCTTGAGTCTGGCGCGCTGTATGATCCGCTCCCCAACTATAAATATGCGCATCATGGCTGGTCGGACTGGCGCGATGGACCTGCCCCCGCCGCACATTCCACACGCACCATTGACATTCCTGCCCAAACTCCGGCATTAACCAAATAATCAGGGAGATTTGAGGGCCAGACTATGGGTGACATGAGCCATGAACCATCGATGGAAGAAATTCTCTCGTCGATCAAGAAGATCATCGCTGATGACGGCAGCAAATCCGGTATGATGGCCAAGGCTAAACGAATCAAGATTGCCGGTACCGATGACGCCGAGGGCAGCTCCGCCTCCGAATCCGACATCCTCGAACTGACCGACAATCTCGCAGAAGAGTCGGTGCCCGAGGCAGCGCATTCAGCCGCGCCCACTGAGCCGGTGCATTTCGTGCCTGCGGAAGTACCACCAGCGCCAGTTGCCAGCGCGCCAATTGAATCGGCCCAGGCCGCCATGCAGACCGCGCCCGAATCGATGATTTCTGCGCAATCTGCCGCCGCCTCGCGCGCTGCGCTTGCCAGACTGGCCGACGCGCAACCCAGGGAAGCCCCTACCCAGCCCGACATGCCGCTAGGCGAATTTGTCGGCGATCTGCTGCGCCCGATGCTCAAGGACTGGCTCGATGCCAACCTGCCCGCGCTGGTCGAGCGCATGGTGGCGAAGGAGATTGCGCGGCTGCGGGATTAGGCGAGGCTGCTCTCCTATAACACCCGCTCGCGCTCCTCGACTTCGAAGGTCTCAAGGAAGTCGCCCTTTTTGACGTCGGTCGTGGCTTCCAAGGTGACGCCGCACTCAAGGCCGGAACGCACTTCCTCAACATCATCCTTGAAGCGACGCAGTGACGCGATCGAGCCATTGTAGATAATGACATCGTCGCGGGTAACGCGCGCCTTCAAGGCCTTGCGGATATAGCCCTCGGTAACGAGCAGCCCGGCTGCCTTGCCGTGCTTGCCCGCCGGGAAAACCTCGCGGATTTCGGCGCGGCCGACCACGGTTTCGAACCGTTCCGGTCCAAGCTGCCCCGCCATGCCCGCCTTGATCTCGTCGATCAGGTCGTAGATGATGTCATAATATTTGAGCGCAACCTTTTGCCGCTCGGCGATGTCGCGCGCCTTGGCGTTGGCGCGGACATTGAAGCCGATGATCGGCGCGCCCGAGGCCCCGGCGAGCGTGACATCGCTCTCGGTGATGCCGCCAACCCCCGAATGCAGCACGCGCACCTTGATGTCATCGTTCGAGAGCGCTTCGAGCGCCGCAACAATGGCTTCCACAGAACCATGGACATCGCCCTTGACGACGAGAGGATATTCCTGCGCCTGCGATTCGCGCAGCGCCGAGAACATATTCTCAAGCGAGGTCGGCGCAACGGTGGTGCGCTTTCTGGTCGCCACCTCGGCCCGGTAAGCCGCGACTTCGCGCGCGCGCGCTTCCGATTCGACCACCGAAAGCACATCGCCCGATTTGGGCACTCCGCCAAGCCCCAAAACCTCCACCGGGAGCGACGGCCCTGCTTCCTTCAACTGCCGCCCCTTATCGTCTACCAGCGCGCGCACCCGCCCCGATTCGGAGCCTACCACAAAAATATCGCCGGTTTTGAGCGAGCCACGCTGGACGAGGATGGTCGCGACCGCGCCGCGCCCTTTGTCGAGCTTCGATTCGATGACGATGCCTTCCGCCGGTCGATCGGGATTGGCGCTGAGTTCAGACAGTTCGGCCTGAAGCAGGATTTTCTCGATCAGTTCATCAAGCCCCGCCTTGGTGTGCGCGGAAACCTCGACCTCCTGCACATCACCCGAAAGCGACTCGACGATCACCTCATATTGCAGCAACTGCTCACGCACCTTCTGCGCATCGGCCTCATGTTTATCAGCCTTGGTGATCGCGACAATCATCGGCACATTTGCGGCGCGAGCATGGTTTATCGCTTCCACTGTCTGCGGTTTAGGGCCATCATCCGCCGCAACAACGAGCACAACGATGTCGGTGACATTGGCCCCGCGCTGACGCATCGCTGTGAACGCGGCGTGGCCAGGCGTATCAAGGAAGGTGATCTTCTGGTCACCTTTGGTCGTGATCTGGTACGCACCGATATGCTGGGTGATGCCCCCCGCCTCGCCGCGCACAACATCGGTGCCACGCAGAGCATCGAGCAGGCTGGTTTTGCCATGATCGACATGGCCCATGATCGTGACGACCGGCGGACGAGATTTGAGTGATTCGGGCGCATCAACATCCTCGGCGTGCGCAATATCCACATCCGCATCCGAAACGCGCACGATATTATGACCAAATTCATTCACAATCAGTTCTGCCGTATCCTGATCGATCGTATCACCCGATTTGGCGGGCATTCCGAGTTTGAACAGCGCCTTGATGACATCACCCGTGCGCTCGGCCATGCGGTTGGCGAGTTCCGATACGGTGATGGTTTCAGGCACCGTCACGTCACGATATTGTTTTGCCGCCTGCCCGGATTGCATATGCGCGCGGCGTTCCTTCTCACGCGCACGCTTGAGTGCGGCGAGCGAACGGGCGCGTGCGCCATCCTCATCATCGAGCGCGCGATGCACTGTGAGTTTGCCTGCCTGACGCCGATCCTGATCGCCACGGCCACGCGCAGGGCGCGCTGCATCCGGCTTTCGCGCTGGAGCATGGTGACCGGTTGTATGGCGCCGACCTTCGTGCTCGTCTTCCTCATCATCAGGGGCAGGCGGCTTTGCCTGTACTAACGCGTCGTCGCCTTTGGCCGGAGCAGCGGCGTCCTGGCGCATCTGCTCCGCAAGCGCTTCCGCAGCGGCCTCTTCGGTCTTGCGATTTTCCTCGGCGCGCTTTTTTTCCTCTTCGGATGCATCCGCACGCGCACGTTCTTCACGGCGGCGTGCTTCCTCAAGCGCGATCATGCGCGACTCTTCAGCTTCGCGCAGGAGCTTGGCCTGCAGTTCTTGCCTGGTCAGTTGAGTTTCCACTGGTCGCGCGGATGTGACAGGCTTTGGTGCCGTCGAGGGTACAGGTGCCGGCACGGGCGAGACGACAGCCGGAGCTGGTGCGGCCTCTTGTGCGTCCGCATCACCGGGCTTGCCGATGATCCGGCGCTTTTTG
>JAGWQR010000245.1 GCA_028869975.1 Alphaproteobacteria bacterium
CCCGGTGGGTGACGAGGAGGATTCGCATCTGGGTGATTTCATCGAGGACAAGAACGCGATCATACCGGTCGATGCTGCGATTCAGGCGAACCTGAAGGATACCGTAACGCGTGTGCTCGCCTCCCTCACCCCGCGCGAAGAGCGTGTGCTGCGGATGCGCTTCGGCATCGGCATGAACACCGATCACACGCTGGAAGAGGTCGGCCAGCAATTTTCGGTGACGCGAGAACGCATCCGCCAGATCGAGGCCAAGGCTTTGCGCAAACTCAAGCACCCCTCCCGCTCCCGCAAGATGCGCTCGTTTCTGGATCAGTAACCGAGGTTACGCGCTGGTTAACTATGGTCACCAAAGCCCTAACGTGTTGTAAACTCTAAGTTTACGCGCTTCGGTATACATAATGCCGCATGATCGGACGGCACCGCAGATGGTGCGCGATTGATGAGGTGATTATGACGGCAAATTTAGCGCCCGCATCTACGACTCACACGGGGGCAAGCGCCCTCGCCGCGCTCCTGGACGGAGAAGGCACAGCAGGCCATGCTTACTGCCAATCCACACCTCTGCTCAAGGGGCCAGCCATCACTCGCAACCTAGCTGATGTCGTGCACCATTTTACCCTGCTCCATGGCCGTCATCCCGGTGTGATCGACCATGCCGCGTTACATACGGTTCATCCAGCGAGCCATGACTGGCTGCGCGCTGCGACCGACGGCTTTACCCGCGAGCGCGCCTATCTCACCAAACTTACCGTCGCAGTTGGCCCGATTCCGTCAACGCCGGGGCAGGCGGCAACCGAGGCGGCCGTTGTGGCGCAACGTCATGCGCTGGGTATGCTCGCCCAATCGGATCGGTTTGGCTGTGCCTTTGGCGCCGCTGTCGCTCTGGTGAGCGACTGGCACAGTATCCGTCCGTTGCTGGAAATGGCCGGCAGGCGCGTTGGCTTTGATGCCCCCGACTGCCATCTCCCCGATCAGGCGATGACCTTCGCTGTGGTTGATACCTTTGCCGAGAACCCAGCTGTTGAGCGCGCGGTGAGCTTTGGCGCACAACAGCTTATTCATCAACATCGTGGTCTGTGGGATTTGATGCAGGCGCGTCAGATTGCGCGCGGAAACGACTAGGCGTCTCGTCAGGCCGGGTCGCGCCGTCCTACTTCAATCCCCAAATCGGTCATCTTCTTGCGCAATGTATTACGGTTGATGCCAAGAAGTTTCGCTGCGCGGAGCTGATTATGGTTGACCGCAGCCAGCGTCGTCTCCAGCAGCGGCTTCTCGAACGCCGCCAGGAGCCGGTCGTATACACCATCGGGTGGCAGCGCCCCGTCAAAGCATTCGAAATAAGACTGGATATAGTGTACCAATGCCACTGAACCGGAACCCCCGGCGAGCAGGTCAACACTCTGTACCGCATCTCCGCGCCCAAGATACTGATCGATAATTGCCGCCGTTATCACCTCCTCACGTACCAGCGCCGCCAGCCGCCGCATCAGATTTTCCAGTTCACGGACATTGCCCGGCCAGCTATGCTGATTGAGGCGCGCAGTTGCCGCCGCGTTGAGCCGTTTACGCGGCAGCCCCTCACTCGCCGCCAGATCAAGGAAGTGGCGCGCCAGCAGCGCAACATCATCGCCGCGCGCGCGTAACGGCGGCAGCGAAGTCGGCACCACATTGAGACGATAAAAAAGATCCTCGCGGAAGCTCCCTTCGGCGACCATTGCCCCTGGATCTTTGTGCGTTGCAGAAATGATGCGCACATCTGCGCGAATCGGCTGATTGCCGCCCACGGTCGTGAATTCGCCAGATTGCAGCACGCGCAGCAGCCGCGTCTGCGCTTCCATCGGCATGTCACCAATTTCATCGAGGAACAATGTGCCCCCCGCTGCCAGCTCGAATTTACCCGCGTTGCGCTGCGTCGCGCCAGTGAACGCGCCTTTTTCATGTCCGAAGAGTTCCGCCTCGATCAGCTCGCGTGGAATGGCAGCCATGTTGATCGCCACGAACGGGGCGGCCTTGCGCAGGCCGAGGTCGTGAATGGCGCGCGCAACCAGCTCTTTGCCCGTACCCGATTCGCCGAGGATCAGCACGCTCAGATCATTCGACATCACGCGCGCAATCAACCGGTAGACGTCCTGCATCACTTTTGACCGCCCGATCAGGGGAAGCGTTGTGTCGATGTCCTGAGTCGTATCCTCGCTCTCGCGGTGCTGGCGCGCCAGCCCGTCGCGCACCACACGGCACAGTTCATCAAGATCAAAGGGCTTGGGCAGATACTCGAACGCGCCCTGCTCGGTGGCGCGCACCGCCGTCGAAAGCGTATTCTGCGCCGACAGCACAATAACTGGCAGATGCGGACGTGCCTCCAGAATTTGCGGCACCCCATCAAGCCCGTTGCCATCGGGCAGCATGACATCTGTAATCAGTGCATCAGGCAGAAAGGCGCGCATTTGCAAATCCCGTTCTGCAATGGTGCTTGCAGTCTGCACCTTGTGACCGTCGCGGCGCAGCGCCTCGCTGACGACCAGCCGGATCGCCGCATCGTCATCAACAACCAGTACCCGAGCTACACTCATGCCTTGTTTCCTGCACGCGGCAGCATCAGCCGGAAGATTGTGCGCGGTGGACTATCCTCACGTACAAACTGGATCATCCCACCCATGTCGCGCATCAGTTTGTCGGCGAGTGCCAGTCCCAGACCGCGCCCACTCGGTTTCGATGTGGCAAAGGGCATGAACAATGTGTCGAGCATGTCGGGCGGCGGGCCGGGGCCATTGTCAATGATGCTAACTTCGATCGGTAGCGCCATGCGCCCACCCCCTTCCTCCAGCGACACCGAAACACCGTGCCGGTAAGCTGTCACAATTGTAATGACACCGTTTTCCCTATCCACTGCCTCTGCCGCATTTTTGAGCAGGTTAAGCAGCACCTGGATCAATGCATCACGATGCACCAATACTGCGGGAAGCGATGGATCATAATTGTCCCGGATCGTGCAGAAACGCGCGAAACCATTCGCGGCAATCGTACGGACATGTTCCAGAATCGCGTATATATTCTGGGTATCAAGCGGTTGCGCACGTGTGTCGGTGAAGCCTTGCATCTGGTCAATCAGCGCTGCGATCCGATCAACTTCATCGCGAATCAGTTTGGTCATTGCGCGTGCGCTGTTATCGCATGATTGCTTCTCCAGCAGTTGCGCGGCCCCGCGAATGCCCGATAGCGGGTTCTTGATTTCATGCGCCAGCATGGCGGCAATATGCTCGGTAGAACGATTGCCGTGGTCGCTGCGTCTGCGATCCATACGCTGTCCTGTTGAGCCGCCGCTCAAGACGAGCACACGCCAGCCCGCAGGGTCCGGTAGCGGCGTGCAGGCAACATCGAGCCTCACGCTGATCCCGCGTTGCACCTCTATTGCAACATCATACGCAACAAACGATGCATCCTGTGCCTCATGAAAGCGCACAGGCAAGGGCACCACTGCCGCCAGCTTCAACCCAGTCAGGTGCGCCTCGCTGGTGTTGAACAGCGTTTCTGCAGCCGTATTGACCGCGACAATATTCCCTTCGGCGTTGACCACCAGCACTGCCTGCGGCAGCGCAGCAAGCACCGCGCCGGCCCCCGGTGCTTTCGCTGACCAGAAGCTTAAGCGGCGACGCGCGAGAGCCATGGCGTATAAAAACGTTCAAGCATGGTGAGCACGGTTTTGGAGTCTGCGATCTGGTTGACGCTGTTGCGAAATTCGGCTGATCCAGGCAGGCCCTTGGTATACCAGCCGAGATGCTTTCGCGCCATATTGACACCGACCTGCTCGCCATAAAGCGCGAGCATTTCCGTGTAATGCGCGACGATGAGATGATATTGCGCCTCGATGCTCGGCGTGGCGAGCGGTACAGCACCGCTGAAATGCGCCATCATCTGCGCGAGCAGCCAGGGCTTGCCATAAGCGCCACGCCCGATCATCACCCCGTCCGCGCCCGATTGGGCCAGTGCCGCATCCGCATCCGCAATCGAGCAGATGTCACCATTGACGATTACGGGAATTTTGACCGCCTCCTTGACCCTCCGCACAAAGGCCCAGTCGGCATGGTCACGATACATCTGGCAGCGGGTGCGGCCATGCACCGTAATCATCTGCGCGCCAATATCTTCGGCGATGTGCGCCAGTTCGGGAGCGTTGAGGCTATGATGATCCCAACCCATCCGCATCTTGACCGTGACCGGTACTGTCACCGCCTTGACCACCGCCTCGATCAGTCGCGTGGCGAGCGGCACATCGCGCATCAGGGCGGAACCCGCATCGCCATTCGTCACCTTGCGCACGGGGCAGCCCATATTGATGTCGATGATTGCCGCACCCTTTTGTTCGCTCAGCTTTGCCGCCTCGACCATCTCGATAGGCGTGCAGCCGACGAGCTGCATCGACACCGGTTCCTCGCTTGCATCCCACGCAGCTTTTTGCAGCGACTGGCGGGTTTCCCGGATGGCGGCAGGTGACGCGATCATCTCGGTCACATTCAGCCCGGAGCCGAACTGCCGCACCGCTTTGCGGAATGGCAGATCGGTGACACCTGTCATCGGCGCGAGAATCACGGGCACGTCGATGCGCACCGGGCCGATCTGGATGGGGTTGAGATGGGTTGTAGCGGTCATTGCGGACGTGCCTATAATTTAGGCAGCGGCAAAGGTCAAAGCCTCTGGCGCGTGGCGCTCTGAGCGCCTAAACGCACGCCATGCCTTCGCCGCCTCATATCACTGCGCTCATCGTTGCGGCTGGCAAAGGCGAGCGCGCGGGTGGCGCTCTACCCAAGCAGTTTCAGCCGCTTGGCGGCAAGCCCATGCTGGCCTGGAGTATAGAGGCGTTCGCGGCGCACCCTGCCATCGGCGCGCTCTATGTCGTGATCGGCGCGGGACAGGAAGAGCATGTGCGCGGCCTGAAAGATATAGAGATTATCACGGGCGGGGCCACGCGCGCCGACTCGGTGCGTAATGGGCTTGAGGCGATTGCCGCGTCCGGCGGTACCTCGAAAATACTGATTCATGATGCGGCGCGGCCTTTTCTGAGCGCCGCCGTCATTGACCGGCTGCTCGATGCGCTTAAGACTGCGAGCGGTGCCATCCCCGCCCTGCCCTCGGTTGATACGCTGGCGCTGGGTGCAGACACGCTGGGTGACACGGTGGATCGCAGCCAGATTGTTCGCGTTCAGACACCGCAGGCGTTTCATTTTGATGCCATCCTCGATGCCCACCGCGCCTATACCGGCCCCGCCGCCACCGATGATGCGCAAATCGCGCGTGCGGCGGGCTTGCGCGTGGCCATCGTAGCGGGCGATCCCGCGCTGGAGAAAATCACCATGGCTGAAGATTTCACCCGCGCGGAGGCGCAGCTCGAGCGCCGTCGCACCTCGCGCACCGGACTGGGCTATGATGTTCACCGGCTGGAGGCGGGCGCACCACTCTGGCTGTGCGGGGTCAACATCGCCCATACCCATGGCCTGTCCGGCCATTCGGATGCCGATGTTGCGCTCCATGCGCTCACTGATGCGCTACTCGGCGCGGCGGCGGAAGGAGATATCGGCGCGCATTTCCCGCCCTCCGATCCGCAATGGCGAGGGGCCGCCTCGCACCTTTTTGTTGAACATGCCGCCAGTCTGATCCGCGCAAAAGGTGGCATCATCGATCATGTTGACATTACGCTCATTTGTGAAGCGCCTAAAATAGGGCCACACCGCGAGGCAATGTGTGCTGCGGTTGCGCAAATGCTCGCGCTGACAGTCGCGCAAGTCAGCATCAAAGCCACTACAACCGAGCGACTGGGCTTTACCGGGCGTGGCGAGGGGATTGCCGCGCAGGCGGTGGCGACAATAAGGCTGTGAGACAGCGGCTATGAGCGCCACCCTGCCCGCCTCCCTCATTGATCTTGCCGCGCGCGTGCTCGCTGCCAATCGCGCGGCGGGGCGCAGGGTTGCACTTGTCGAAAGCTGCACCGGCGGGCTGGTTGCCGCCGCGCTTACCGAGATTGCCGGATCATCGGATGTGCTCGAGTGCAGCTTCGTGACCTATGCCAATGCCGCCAAGGTCGCGATGCTGGGAGTGCCTCAAGCGACGCTTGATCGGCACGGCGCAGTATCATCGGAGACCGCGCACGCAATGGCGCTGGGCGCGCTCGCCCATTCATCTGCCGATGTGGCGGTCGCTATTACCGGGATTGCAGGGCCGGCGGGTGGCAGTGCGAAGAAGCCGGTCGGCACGGTATGCTTCGCGCGTGCGCGACGTGGTCAAGATGAAGTCCACATAGAAACCCGCCAGTTCGGCGATTTGGGCCGCGCCGCAATCCGCCTTCAGGCCGCCTTGGTCGCGCTGGAATTATTGCTTCCATAAAGCGCATCGGCACGCGCCTCGAACGCGCCGATCATCCGTTTCAAAGCATGATCGAACATCTGCCCGGCCAAGGCCTCAAATATCCGGTTCCGAAACGCGAACGCCACCGAAAAATCAACCACGCACCCGCCCGCGCCATCATCGGCAAAGCGCCAGTCATTGGTCAGAAACTTCAATGGCCCCTCGATATAGTCAACATGCACGCTGCCGGGCCGCACCTTCACGACGCGCGAGGTAAACTTCTCGCGCAGCGCCTTGAAGCCCACGATCAGATCCGCGACCATCTCGGTTTCGCTGTCGGAACGCACCCGCACGGCGCTCACCCAAGGCAGAAACTCACCGTAGCGCGCCACGTCTGTGACGAGCGCATACATCTGCGCTGGCGTGTAAGGCAGGATGCGCATTTCATGATGAGCTGGCATCAGCGCCCTCTTAGTGCCCCAGGCTCAGTTTGGCAAAAACAGTGCCACTGACCGGGAATTTGCCATAGGCAGAGTCGAGTGCGGCAGGCTTGGTATACACATCCGCCGTCCCCCCCAGCGCGAGGTTGAGCGGCCCGGCGAGGTGCAACCGATACGCATAGCCGAGCGCATATTTGGTCACACGAAAGGGAAGTCCGTAGCGCGGATCGGTTGGCATCGTGTTGAACAACTCATCATTATCGACGCTCTCGATGCGGCCGAACAGGCTTTCGTGGCGGTCAAAATCCCATTGTCCTTCAAACAGAAACGCGGTCGAGGTGCGGCCCGCCTGGCCACCGC
>JAGWQR010000246.1 GCA_028869975.1 Alphaproteobacteria bacterium
CGCCCGTATGACCAAGCTCGCGACGGCTTTGTGATGGGTGAAGGCGCGGGCGTTGTTGTGCTCGAAGAATATGAACATGCCAAGGCGCGCGGGGCCAAGATTTATGCCGAGGTGGTCGGTTATGGCCTCTCTGGCGATGCCTATCATGTCACCGCGCCGCACCCGGAAGGCTCGGGCGCGTTCCGCTCGATGGAAATGGCGGTGCGCAAGTCCGGCCTCGCCCTTGCCGACATTGATTATATCAACGCCCACGGCACCTCGACCCCGATGGGCGATGAGCTGGAGCTGGGTGCGGTGAAAAGGCTGTTCGGCAGCGCCATCAACGGCCTGTCGATGTCATCCACCAAATCTGCTATCGGTCATTTGCTCGGTGGTGCCGGTGCGGTGGAGAGCATCTTCTGCATTCTTTCCCTGCGCGACCAGATTGTGCCGCCGACGCTCAACCTTGATAACCCGAGTGAAAGTTGCGCGGGGGTTGACCTGGTGCCGCATACCGCGAAACAACGCCAGGTGCGCGCCGTGCTCAACAATTCGTTCGGTTTTGGCGGAACCAACGCATCACTGGTGATGAAGGCGCTCTAAGCCATGCGCCGCATGGGCTGTATTGGCCTGATTCTGGCCGGGCTGGCGCTGGCCGCCACATGGGGTCTCTCGGGCTGGTATGGGCGCGGACCGCTGCAAGCGCCGCTGCGGATCACCATCGCGCAGGGGACCAGCGTGCGCAGCGTCGCGCATCTCCTCGCCGAAAAGGGCGCGATCCGCTCGGTGGGGAACTTCACCCGCTTTGCGCGGCTGCTCGGTGGCGGCAAAGGCATCAAGGCAGGCGCCTATAAACTGGCGGCGGGCGAGAGCGCCGCGCATATCTATGCCCAAATTGCGCAGGGGAAGACCGAGCAGCTCCTCATCACCATCCCCGAGGGAATGCCCTCGATCATGGTGCAGGAGCGGCTCGCCGCCGCGCAGGGCCTGACCGGCACCACGCCGCTGCCGCCTGAAGGCAGCGTGCTGCCCGATTCATATGCCTATGAGGCTGGCGAACCCCGCGCCGCCGTCTTGAAGCGGATGGAAGCGGCGATGACCCAGGCGCTCGATGAGGCGTGGGATAAGCGCAGCGCGAGCAGCGTCGTCGACTCCAAGGAACAGGCGATCATCCTCGCCTCGATTGTCGAGAAGGAAACCGGCAAGGCCGACGAGCGCCCGCTGGTGGCCGGTGTTTATTCCAACCGGCTGCGGCTGGGGATGCGCCTGCAGGCCGACCCGACGGTGATTTACCCGATCACGCAGGGCAAGCCGCTGGGCCGCCGCATCCGCAAATCCGAGCTGGAGGCGCATAACGGCTATAACACTTATGCCATGACCGGCCTGCCCAAAGGGCCGATTGCCAATCCCGGCATCGCTTCCATTCGCGCCGTGCTTGATCCGGCGGAAACCAAAGCGCTCTATTTTGTGGCGGATGGCACCGGCGGCCACGCCTTTGCCGATACGCTCGACGAGCAGAACGCCAATGTGCAGAAATGGTATGCGATCCGCCGCGCGCGGGGCGAGATGTGACCCACCGCGACACGCCGGGAATTGACCGGGCAGGTTTCATCAGCGCTCTGGCCTGCTTCCTGATCTGGGGGCTGGTGCCGCTCTATTTCCACATGCTGCGTGCGGTGGGTGCGATTGAAGTGGTGGCGCACCGGATCATCTGGTCGGTGCTGCTGCTGACCCTCGCGCTCGCGGCGCAGCGCCAGTTGCCGCACGTTCTGGCTTTGCTGCGCACCGCGCGTGCGCTGCTTGGCCTGATGGTGACGGCTGCGCTGGTGGCCACCAACTGGCTGATTTATATCTGGGCGGTAAGCAACAATCATGTGCTCGCGAGCAGCCTCGGATATTTCCTCAATCCGCTGGTGAATGTGCTGCTTGGGGTGGCGGTGCTGGGCGAGCGGCTGCGCAAGCTCCAGATCGGCGCGGTGGCGCTGGCAGCGCTCGGGGTGGCCATAGCGGCAGCGGGCGCGCTCAGCGAGGCATGGATCAGCGTATCACTTGCACTCAGCTTTGCGCTCTATGGGCTGGTGCGCAAGCTGCTCAATGTGGCGGCCATGCCGGGGCTTTATGTTGAAACGCTGCTGCTCGCGCCACTGAGTCTGGCCTATCTCACCTGGCTCCATGCGCAGCACAGGCTTTACTTCGGTCATGTTCAGAGTATGGATGCGCTGCTCATCGGCTCGGCAATCGTCACCACGGTGCCGCTAGCGCTTTTTGGTGCTGCGGTGCGCCGCCTGCCTTATGCGACCGTCGGCCTGCTTCAATATATATCGCCGAGTCTGCAATTTCTCACCGGCTGGCTGGTCTTTGGCGAGCCCTTGCGCGCATCAATGGTGGCGGCATTTGCGCTGATCTGGGTGGCGCTGGCGCTCTTCTCAATCGATTTGATCGGGACGCTGCGCGCGCCCCGCGCCCTGCCCTCAAAGGGCTGAAGCGATCTGCTGCGCCAGCGCGTGGAATGCGCTGTCGCTATTCGCAGCGAGCGGCGTTCCGGCATCAGAGGCAAGTCGAATCCCGAGATCAAGCGGCACGCGGCCTAGGAATTTCAGCCCCATGGCCTTGGCGGCCGCTTCCGCCCCGCCTTGCCCGAAGGGATCAGACACCACGCCGCAGTGCGGGCATTGATAGCCGGCCATATTCTCGATCAGGCCGATGATCGGCACATCCACCTTGTTGAAGAGATCAACGGCGCGGCGCGCATCAATCAGCGCCAGATCCTGCGGCGTCGAGACGATCACGGCCCCCGCCGGCTTGTGCTTCTGGACCATCGAGAGATGCACATCGCCGGTGCCGGGCGGGAGATCAACCAGCACGACATCCTTGCCCGTCCAGTCGCCCTCGATGAGTTGCGAGAGCGCATTGCCCGCCATTGGCCCGCGCCATGCCACGGCCTGATCGGGCGCAACGAGCTGGCCAAGCGAAAGCAGTGAAACGCCGTAGGCACTATCGACCGGGATGAGCCGACTACCATTTGATTGCGGCTTGATTCCCTCCACACCGAGCAGGCGCGGCTGCGACGGGCCATAAATATCAGCATCGACCACACCGACTTTGTTCCCCAGTCGTGCGAGCGCAACCGCGAGATTGGTGGTCAGCGTCGATTTGCCGACGCCACCCTTGCCGCTGGCAATCGCGATCAGTGTCGGCCCGGCGCTGCGTTCGGCAGTGAGTGCCACGCGAATATCGGTCACACCGGGGAGGGCTTCCAGCACGCGGTGCACCTCGGCATCAAGCGTATCGCGCTCTGGCGGTGTCAGGCCCGAGACATCAAGCATGAGCGAGACTTTGCCCCCTTCAAATTTGATTCCTTGCGCGCGCTTGCCCGACATAAGGTCCTTGCCATGCGAGTCGGTGATCTGTTCGAGTTGGGCTTGAATGTCGTAAACTGTCGTCATCGCCCTGCTCTATACGCTTGCGTTGCCAAAGCCACTATTAATATGGGAAAGGGTGATTATATAAAGCATTTCGTTCAATTTGCGTTCAGGCCCTGCGCGGCAGATGGACGAACTGCGAACTTGGGATGAAGGAGATGAACAAGGTGCGCCCAGCCTATCTGATTACCATAGCACTTGCTGCGACTGCTTCGATTGCCACATTGGCACATCAGGCGCTGCCTACAGCGGCATTATATGGAGCAAGCGACCCTTCCACCACCAATCATCCTATCACATATGAGTCCCCGCGCGCAGGTGCGCCAGCGAGTTTCGCTGATCTGGTCGAGAAATTGCAGCCCGCCGTCGTCAATATCTCGACGAAGGAAAAAGTGCAGGTCCAGCAGACCAACCCGTTTGCCGGAACGCCTTTTGGTGATCTGTTCGGCCAGCAATTCGGCAATGGCGGCCCGCGCACGCAGGAAGCGACCGGCCTCGGCTCGGGCTTCATCATTTCGTCAGATGGTTATATCGTCACCAACAACCATGTCGTTGCCGCGCGCAACGAGAACGGGGTCAAAGCAGTGGTCAGCTCGATCACGGTGATTATGCCCAATCACAAGGAGTATGCGGCACGGCTGGTCGGGCGTGATCCAGCATCGGACCTTGCCGTGCTCAAGATTGATGCGCAGAACCTGCCCTATGTCCGCTTCGGCGATTCATCGCGCTCGCGGGTCGGCGACTGGGTAATTGCTATTGGTGAGCCGCTCGGCCTGCGCGGCACGGTGACGGCGGGGATCATCTCTGCATTCCACCGCAATATTGGCGCAGGGCCAACCGACAATTTCATCCAGACCGACGCCGCCATCAACCAGGGCAATTCCGGCGGGCCACTGTTCAACATGAATGGCGAAGTGATCGGGATCAACTCAATTATCACCTCCACCAATGGCGGCAATGTCGGCCTCGGCTTTGCCATTCCCTCCGAAACCGCCGCGCCGATTATCGCCAAGTTGAAGGGTGGTGCTCCAATTACGCGCGGCTATCTCGGCGTGCAGGTACAGGCACTCGATGACAGCCTTGCTGATTCACTCGGCGTCGATAAGGGCCATGGCAATCTGGTCGCAAGCGTAGTGCAAAACGGCGCCGCTGCAAAAGCAGGCGTGCGTCAGGGTGATGTCATTACACGGGTCAACAATGAGGATGTGACCGAAGATCGTTCGCTGTCCGGTATTGTAGCGAGCTTGCCCGTGGGTGCACATGTGCCGATCGACGTGATTCGCAAGGGTCAGCACATGACGCTGACCGCCGTGCTTGAACAGCGCCCGAGCGAAGATCGCCTCGCCATGCTCAATTCTTCGGGGAGTGAGGGGCTGGGTTCGGATGATGGCAGCAATGGCGGCCAGTCTGCTGCTGGTAAGCCCATTCTGGGGATGACCTTGCAAAAGCTCACACCAGACATTGCGCAACAGCTTGGCGTGCCTGCAACAACCAGCGGCGTAGTCATTATCGGCATCAATGATTCAAGCGATGCCGCCACACGCGGGCTTCAACGCGGCGACATCATTCTGCAGGCCAATCAATCTAGCGTCAGCAGCGTGGAAGAAGTGCGCAACGCCGTCTCCGCCGCGCAGGCACAAGGCCGCGCCAATGTGCTGCTGCTCGTGCAACGCGGCAACCGCCCGGCGCAGTTTGTGGCGGTGAAGATCGCGGGGTGATGACTAACGCTTGAGCGCGGGCCTCAATAGACCCGCGCTTTCGGCTTGATATACTCTACTTCGTCGGTCAGCGTGTAATCATGCACCGGGCGATACGACAAAGCCACCTTACCGCCCGCGCCCTTGCCCTTTGCGTCCTTGCCGCCCCAGCCATCGAAAGTCGCGAGCGTGTGCTTCATCCAGTTGGCATCGTCGCGCTTGGCAAAATCCTCGCGGGCATGGGCACCGCGCGATTCCTTGCGCGCCGATGCGCCTTCGATAGTGACAATCGCCTGCGCCATCAAGTTGTCGAGTTCAAGCGTTTCAACCAGATCGGAATTCCAGATCAGCGAGCGGTCGGTAACGCCGATGTCGGTCAGCGACGCATTCACCCGCTGCATCTCGGCGCAGCCTTCTTCAAGCAGCGCGGCATCGCGGAACACCGCGCAATGCTTCTGCATCGAACGTTGCATGTCATTGCGGATATGCGCTGTGGACGTGCCGCCGCTCGCAGTACGGAAATGATCAAGCCGGGTCAGCGCGAGATCGGCCGAGTCGGCAGGCAGCGGCTTGTGCGGCGCATTCGGTTTCAAGGTTTCCTTCAAGCGCAGGCCTGTGGCGCGGCCAAACACCACCAGATCGATCAGCGAATTGGAGCCGAGCCGGTTCGCGCCGTGCACTGAAACGCACGCCGCCTCGCCCACCGCATACAGGCCGGGCACTGTTGCGTCTGAGTTGTCCTTCGTCGGATTGAGCGCCTCGCCATGGAAGTTGGTCGGGATACCACCCATATTGTAATGCACAGTCGGCACGACGGGCAAAGGCGCACGGGTAAGGTCAACCCCCGCGAAAATCTTGCCTGATTCGGTGATACCTGGCAGACGCTCGGCGAGTATTTTGGGATCGATATGGTCGAGATGCAGGAAGATATGATCCTTATGATCGCCGACGCCACGCCCCTCGCGGATTTCAATTGCCATCGAGCGTGAAACGACATCACGCGAAGCCAGATCCTTGGCGGAGGGGGCATAGCGCTCCATGAAGCGCTCGCCTTCGCTGTTCGTGAGATATCCGCCCTCGCCGCGCGCGCCCTCTGTAATCAGCACACCCGCGCCATAAATGCCGGTCGGGTGGAACTGGACGAACTCCATATCCTGCAAGGGCAAACCGGCACGCAGCACCATGCCGCCGCCATCACCGGTGCAGGTGTGCGCTGAAGTGCATGAAAAATAGGCACGGCCATAACCGCCGGTCGCGAGCACGACTGCGTGCGCGCGGAAGCGGTGAATACTGCCATCGGCCAGGCACAGCGCGACTACGCCTCTGCAAGCCCCATCTTCCATGATCAGATCGAGCGCGAAATATTCGATGAAGAAATCAGCATCATATTTGAGTGATTGCTGATACAGCGCATGGAGCATCGCATGGCCGGTGCGATCGGCGGCCGCACAGGTGCGCTGCACCGGCGGGCCTTCACCCATATTCTGCATATGGCCGCCAAAGGGGCGCTGATAGATGGTGCCATCGGCGTTGCGGCTGAACGGCATTCCGGCATGTTCGAGTTCGATCACGGCAGCGGGGGCCTCGCGCACCATATATTCGATCGCATCCTGATCGCCGAGCCAGTCAGACCCTTTCACGGTATCGAACATGTGCCAGGTCCAGTGATCGGGCGAATTATTACCGAGGCTCGCCGCGATCCCGCCCTGCGCAGCAACCGTATGGCTGCGGGTGGGGAATACTTTGGTGATGCACGCGGTTTTCAGACCCGCTTCCGCCGAACCCATCGTGGCGCGCAGGCCCGATCCACCCGCGCCCACTACCACTGTATCATAAGTGTGATCGATTATTTTATAAGCGTCCGCCATCAGTGTGCGCTCCCCGTAAACGCAATTTTCAAGAGCGCGTAGAGCGCGAACCCACCCGTGCCGAAGGTCCAGATATGCAGCAGACCGAGCACCAGCAAGCGCGACGCGCCATGCACATAATCCTCGATCACCACTTGCAGCCCCAGCCGGAAATGCCAGCAGACATTGATGATGAGGAGCGCCAACAGCACGGTGTTAATCGGACTGGCGACCCAGGCATGCACCACATCATAATCAAATGACGGCAGAATAAGCAGCGAAATCACCAGCCACAACGTGAGCAGCAGGTTGCCGAGCGCCGTCAGCCGTTGCAGCCACCAGTGATGCGCGCCTGCCTTCGCCGAGCCAAGACCGCGCACGCGCCCGAGTTCGGTTCCTGTTCCCATGGTCAACGCCTCCCCAGCAGAATGATCGCCCAGACAATCAGCGTCAGCGCCGCCGCCCCGAGCAAAGTCAGGATCGCGCTTGTCCGGTTCGACTTCAACTCAAACCCCGCCCCGATATCCATGACGAAGTGGCGGATGCCGGCGAGCATGTGCAGAAAGAGTGCGAAGGTCAGTCCCATCCCCAACATCCGTCCGAGCCAGAGAAACACAGGTGCCCGCATAACACCGATGAAGTGTGCCCAGGCATCCGGCCCAAGCGCCAGCGCCATCAGCCCCATGGTGAACAGTGCCATGCCGAGCGTTGCCAGCCCCACGCCCATCATGCGGTTCAGGATAGAGACCATCATATGCGGCCCCCAGCGGTAAATTCCCAAATGGGGCGATAGCGGGCGCGGGCGCGCCTTCGTCATGCCGGATTGCGCCATGATATTTCCTTCTGTCTGCTTCGGAAGGTCATTAGCGGCGATTTAGCGCGAAGCAAGTGCCGCGGCTTGAATGATCGGCACAAATTTTGCGGCAGAGAGCGACGCTCCGCCCACAAGCACGCCATCTATATCTGGCGTCGCCATAATGCTGGCGACGTTTTCAGCATTGACCGAGCCACCATAGAGGATGGGCACGGCCTGCGCCGCCGCGCCAATCAGGATCCCAAGTCGCGAGCGGATATAGCCATGCACTTCAATCAGTTCTTCAGCCGTCGGGATACGGCCCGAGCCAATCGCCCAGATTGGTTCATACGCTATAGCGAGCAGGCTGAAATCGCCATCTTCGGGCACCGATCCGCCCAATTGCCGCTCCACGACCGTCAATGCCGCGCCCGCATCGCGCAATTCCAGGCTCTCGCCAATGCAGACCACGGCGCGAAGCCCGGCGCCCATCACGCTTTCCGCCTTGGCGCGCACCTGCGCATCCGTCTCATGATGTGCATCGCGTCGCTCGCTATGGCCGACAATCACGGCTTGCGCGCCCGCTTCCTTAAGCATCGCGACCGAAATATCGCCGGTATAGGCGCCATGGCTGGCCGGGTGCACATCCTGTGCACCGATGTGCATGTGTTGCACCCGTGCGCGTGCAGCATCGATGAGCGTGAAGGGTGGGCAGATCAGCACATCACAGGCGGGGACTTGCGCCGCCGCCGCCTCGATGCCTGCTAGTTCCGCGAGCATGGCCTTGTCGCCGTTCATTTTCCAGTTTCCGGCAATCAATTTGCGCCTTGTCATAGAGCTTCCCCTTTATCGTTGTTTCACCGCCGCTTGAACCGCAGCGCGCTCGCCCCTATGGCAGCCACAATCAATTACGGAAAGTCCCTATGCTCTCTCTTTTTCGCGGTAAATCAGGAACCTATCTGGTCGTCGGACTGCTGAGTCTGGTATTGGTCGGCCTACTCGTGACCGGTATCGGAACGCCGGGCGGCGGTTTCAATGGCATCAGCAGCCTGCTTTCGATCCGGGGGAATGCGGTGGCACAGGTCGGAAACATCAAGATCGAACGCAACGATGTCAGCCTTGTCGCTGAAAATATACTCGAGTCTCAGCGCCAGCAACAGCCCAATCTGACAATGCAGGGTTTTATCGGTAACGGAATGCTCGATCAGGTCATCAATCATATGGTGGAGGATCGCGCTCTGGTTGTTTTTGGCATGGGTCAGGGCATGGCAATTTCAAAACGCAGTATCGATGCGGAACTCAACGATGCGCCTGTCCTGCGCGGGAGTGACGGGAAATTTGATCATAACCTGTTCGATCGCTGGCTCGCCGACCACCATATGTCTGAACAGCAATTCCGTGACAACCGGGCCGAAGCCATGCTGGCCGAGCAGATTGGACAGCCAATCGAAGGGGCAACCATAATGCCC